>JANNCL010000225.1:0-12641 GCA_031386565.1 Candidatus Omnitrophota bacterium | reverse complement strand
AAACGCGCGGAATATGGAAGGGAGATTGTCGTGACGTTATCACGACAATTAATTGTGGATTATGGCAGAAGCTTCTCTGATAAGAATCTTCGTCGAATGATACAGTTTGCCGAAGTATTTTCTAATGAGAAGATTGTCGTATCGCTGAAACGACAATTGACTTGGACGCATTTTATTGCTTTGATTCCACTAAAAGATCAGTTACAACGGGATTTTTATAGCAGGTGACCATTTTCTCCAAGTGGGGAATATGGTTGAAAAATCTACTGACAAGATATTTTATTATTTGCCTGAAATAGCACCAGCTTATACAATATAAACATTCATCGGTTCCCCCAACCGATATAATCGTCTTACCCTCATGAGCATTCCCGTATGCCAGAAGGTCTTTTGTAACAATGGGAGGATATAGATGCAAGGAACAAATGGAAAATCAGATATAATTCTTTATAAAACCGAAGACGGAGATGTAAAGCTGGAAGTGCGTCTTGAGCATGAAAGTATGTGGTTAACACAAGCGGCCATGGCGGAATTATTTCAAACCACAATAGCGAACATTAATATTCACATTAAGAGTATATATTCTCAAAGTGAGCTTGAGGAAGAGGGAACTATTAAGGAAAACTTAATAGTTCGAAAAGAAGGAAAACGTGAGGTCAAACGATCAGTATTCTTTTATAGTTTGCCAGTTATTATCGCTGTGGGTTATCGGGTTAATTCCATTCGTGGCACACAATTCCGCCAATGGGCTACCCAGCGGCTTAATGAGTATTTGGTCAAAGGTTTTACAATGGACGATGAGCGCCTCAAAGAAGGTGTGAACATCGGTTCTGATTATTTTGATGAGATCCTTGAACGTATCAGAGATATTCGTTCAAGTGAGAAACGTTTTTATCAGAAAATACGGGATATTTATAAATTGGCGGTTGATTATGATCCGAAGGCTGAAGAAACACTGGAATTCTTTGGGATCGTCCAGAATAAACTGCATTTTGCTGTTTCAGGAAAGACGGCGGCTGAGTTGATCGCCCAACGTGCTGATGCCTCAAAGCCTAATATGGGGCTTACATCTTGGAAAGGTTCTAAGGTAAGGCCAACCGATGTAACGATCGCCAAGAATTATCTAAATAGTCAGGAAATAGACGGGTTAAATCGTATTGTGACCATGTATCTAGATTATGCGGAAGATCAAGCCAAGCGCCACAAGCAAATATTCATGCGTGATTGGCGACAAAAGCTGGATGCGTTTCTAAAGTTCAATGAGCGTGACATTTTGAATAATGCTGGAAAGGTTGTTAAGGAAGTTGCTAACAATTTAGCTTTGGAGCAGTATGAACGGTTCAATGCGAAACGATTGAAGAAGGAAGCAAAAGCTGAAGTGTCGGCTGATGATGCTGAGTTTAAAAGAATTGAAGAAATGATGAAGCGGTCTTCCAAAAAAGTAAAGTAATATCAGATACGCGCGTATAAAATATCATTAAGAAAGAAATCTTAATGCTCATCAATTGCTCAAAACAAACCTCAACTCAAAACTATTTCACCCTAACCCAAACCATCATCCCGCGCCCGATCGCCTGGGTGCTGTCTGATAATGGGGATGGGGGGTATAATTTGGCGCCGTTCTCTTTTTTTTATGCGGTGGCCTCCGAGCCTCCGATCATCATGCTCTCGGTTGGGTGGAAGGATGAGCAGACGCGTAAGGATACTTGGGTTAATATTGAGGAGCGGCGGCATTTTGTGGTGCATATTCCCTCTGTGGAACATTTGGAACCGATGGTTGCATCTTCTGCAACGTTGGCACACGGGATTTCTGAAGTGGAGCAGCTGCATTTATCATTGGAAAAGGTGGAAGGCCAGGCTTTACCAAAATTAAAAGGGCCCAAGGTTGCTTTTTTCTGTGAGAAATATCGGATCGAAGAAATCGGCGGGGAACAGCAGGGGCTTATTTTGGGAAAGATCAATTATATCTGGGTGGATGATAGTGTTGTGGTCAATAAAGATGGACGTACCAGCATCGATCCGCAGGGCATTGATCCATTGGCTCGATTGGGCGGGGCTTTTTATGCGGGGTTGAGTCAGATCATTAGTCAGAAGAGGCCGGAGTAATTAGTGAACATATTCTTGCTTTTGAAGCGATTAAGCGGTGTAATTGTATCAAAATATGAAGCGATTAAGCTGGTTAATTGTTTCAATTGGAAGATTAATCGATAAGATAATTAAAGCATCGATCATAACAAAAGGAAATCACATGTCCAAACTACAAGACTTAGTCGAATGGGATTATTTGGGGGCTCACTATAGTGTTTATGTAAAGCATTTTAATGATGAAGAGGGGCATCGGGGGATGACGATGATCTTTGAGGATGTGACCAATGAGAAAGTCACCGAGATGACCATACCGCCGCGCAAATTTCCGGCTTTCCTAAAGGCGGTCAACGGCGGATCAGAACCCTATCGCGGCCTTTTTTGAAGAAATGTTTGTCATCGTTGCGCATTTGGGCTAGAATCGCTTCACTATTTTTAATATCGATCTTTAGGAGGCAGCATGTTTGCTAATAAGAGTATTTTCGAGATCATCGGAGCCGGTGGTTTCACCATGTTCATTTTGATCTTGTGTTCTATCATTTCTTTTGCGGTCATTATCGAGCGCATGATCTATTACTACCGCCGCTCCCGGGTCAGCCGTTTTGCGTTGATGGAACAGATCCGCAAAGAATATGATCTTCAGCAGATCCACAATGCTTTGGATATTTGCCAGAACATTGATACCCCGACAGCAAAGGTCGCAGTCGCAGGTTTACATTTATACGGACATGATGAAAAAGTTATTTCCAATGCCATGGAACGAGAGATCACCATTGAAACGATCAAGCTGGAACGTTTCACCAGCATTGTGGCCACGATCGGCGGGACAGCAGTCTATATTGGGCTATTCGGCACGGTGCTTGGTATCATGCGGGCATTTGGTGATATTGCTAAGGCCGGATCAGGGGGGATGGATATCGTGACAACGGGCATCTCCGAATCCTTGATCTGTACCGCGGCGGGTCTGATCGTGGCTATCCCGGCAGTGGTTTGTTACAACTACTTTATGCGCTCGATCGATAACTTTGTGGTGGACATGGAGCTGATCGCTTCTGAACTTGTGGATCTAATGTGTATTAAGAGAAAATAAGGGTATGAAGCGCAAAGTCCGTAATACAAAACTCATTGCCGAGATCAACATCGCCCCGTTTACCGACGTTATTTTAGTCCTTTTGATCATTTTCATGGTCACAACACCTTTGATCTACCGTTCCAGCATTAAGATCGCCTTGCCGCAAGTCTCATCCAGTCAAACACCCATTGAAAGTAAAGACATCAATGTCTCGGTTACGGCCAATGGCGATGTGTACCTGGAAAATCAACGTTACAATTTACGATTAGATAAGGATGTGTTTGTTTTTAAACTTCAGGAACTCGCGAAAACGTATAGCGATCCATCGATCATCATTAGCGGCGACCGCACCGTCAAGTATGATTATGTGGTCACCGTCATAGATAGTGCTTCAAAAGTCGGGATCAAACATTTGATTTTGGCAACAGAGTTTAAGCGTTAAAAGTCAAAATCGCATCTAAATAGCGGATTTAAAAGTAGACGTGCTTTTTAGATTGTGCTAACATCAGAAAATATTATGTTACCTGATTATTTATACATCGTTTTCTTTTTCGTTTTAGGCATTGCCTTCGTCGGTTCCGCTTTTGCTGTTTCATTTTTCTTAAGACCCAAAGCTCCAAGCGTCCAAAAGAATTCCCCTTATGAATGCGGCGAGATCATCAAAGGCGATTCCCGGGTGCAATTCAATGTCCGTTATTACTTATTCGCATTGATCTTCGTGATCTTTGACGTGGAGATCCTTTTTACCATGCCCTGGGCGGTGGTGTTTCGTAAATTAGGTTTCGGGGCATATTTAGAAATGGTTGTTTTCATCCTTATCCTGGCCGTGGGCCTATATTATGCTTTTAAAAAAGGAGCCTTGGAATGGCAGTAAACGAACATATTCCGGGTGAACGCTATATCGAGAAGTTCGCCGGCGGTGAATTGATCTTGACCAAGACCGAAGATATTTTTAAATGGGCGAAAGGTTCTTCCCTTTGGCCGTTGACATTTGGTTTGTCGTGTTGTGCCATTGAGATGATGGCGACCGGTGCCTCGCGTTTTGACATTGACCGTATCGGTTCGGGCGTGTTTCGCGGCAGTCCGCGGCAATGCGATCTGATGATCGTGGCCGGCACCATTTGTGTGAAGATGGGGGATTGTTTAAAAAAATTATACGCTCAGATGCCGGAACCTAAATATGTCATTGCCATGGGCAATTGCGCTATCGGCGGCGGTATTTTTCATTATGACACGTATTCGGTGGTGCAGGGGACGGAAGCTTTAGGAGTGCCGGTGGATGTTTTCGTGGCCGGTTGTCCGCCCAGACCGGAGAATTTAATACACGCTATCTTAAAATTGAAAGAAAAGATCGAGCATGCAGATCAGCGAAATCCAACAAAAGATCAGCAATAAATTCCCGCAATTAACGCTGGAAGCTCAACCAACCGCGTTGATCGTTCCCAAGAACGCGTTATTGGATATTGCCCGCTATTTAAAAGAAGGCGAAGGCTTTGAGAATTGTCATTGCATCACCGCCGTTGACCGCAAAGATAAGATGGAAGTCGTCTATCAGTTGTATTCGACGCCGCATCATTTCATGTTAACGCTTAAAGTGATCGCTCCTTATGATGATCTAACCGTCGAGACAGTTTCTTTATTATGGAAATCGGCCAATTGGCTGGAACGGGAAACCTTTGATCTTTTTGGCATCAAATTCTTGAATCACCCGGACCTTCGCCGCATCATGAATCCGGACAGCTGGACCGATCATCCTTTACGCAAAGATTTTAAACGGGCAGATTTTATCCCTCGGCCTGTTAGCCCGGGACTTAAAGGATAATATGGGCGAAATAATGACCGTCAATATGGGGCCGCAGCATCCGTCGACGCACGGGGTGCTGTATCTTGAGCTAAAGTTAGACGGAGAGATCGTTCTAGATTGTGTTCCCCATTTGGGGTATCTGCATCGCAGTATTGAGAAGATCGCCGAGAATCGCACCTACACGCAATTCATTCCTTTTACGGACCGTCTGGATTATTTAGCATCCATGAATAATAATTTAGGCTATTGCCTGGCGGTGGAGAAGCTGCTCAAAGTTGAGGTCACCCCCAGAGCGCAATATTTACGCGTTATCTTAGCCGAGCTTAATCGTGCGGTGAGCCACTTGGTTGCCATCGGTACCTTCGCGCAGGATCTAGGCGCGTATGCGACGCCGTTGTTCTATGCATTTTCCGACCGCGAAAAGATCATTGAGCTTTTTGATGAGATCTGCGGCAGCCGTTTAACCTACAATTATATGCGCATTGGCGGGGTCAGCGGTGATATACCGCCGGGTACGGAGCAGATCATCAAAGATTTTATCGCTTATGAGCGTAAACAATTGATCGAATACAATGAACTTCTGACGTATAACGTGATCTTTTTAGCCCGTTCCAAGAAGGTTGGTATATTGACCAAGGAAATGGCGCAAAGTTATAGCATTTCCGGTCCGATCTTGCGTGCCTCGGGTGTGAAGTGGGATATACGTAAAGAAGAGCCCTATTTGGTCTATGATAAATTTGATTTTGATATCCCGGTCGGTGAGAATGGTGATTCCTGGGATCGTTTCAAGGTCAAGCTTGATGAGATCGAACAAAGTTTGCGCATCATAGAGCAGGCCATCGGCGGTATCCCGGAAGGAAATCCGGTCTCCAAGGTCAATCGCGTTTTTCGCGGCACCGGTGAAGTTTATATGCGCACTGAAAATCCCCGCGGTGAATTAGGTTTTTATCTTGTTGCCGAAGGCGGTTTTAACCCATACCGTTGTAAGATCCGTTCCCCATCATTTGCCAATCTTTCGGCTTTGGCAGAAATGATCAAGGGCTTGAATATTTCCGACGCAGTCTGTGTCCTGGGAAGCCTGGATATTGTCATGGGGGAGATCGACCGATGACACCTCATGTAGCTCTTTTAGTCAAAGGCCTTTCCGTATTAGGTTTTATCGCGGTTTCGGCCATGTTCTTGATTTGGTTGGAACGCAAAGTTTCTGCCTGGATACAAAATCGTATGGGACCCATGGCCGCAGGTTTTCATGGCTCCTTACAACCCATCGCTGATACGATCAAATTATTATTAAAAGAAGACATTGTTCCGACTGGCATAGATAAAATGACCTGGTGGCTGGCACCGTTCTTTGTTACTGTCCCCGCGGTCATGGCGTTCTTGGTCATGCCTTTTAGTGCGAAATTGATCGTCAACGATCTTAATTTAGGCGTTCTTTATATTTGTTCTATCACCTCGGTGTGTGTCTTGGGGATCTTTATGGCAGGCTGGGGATCGAATAATAAATATTCTCTTTTAGGCGGGATGCGTTCTGCCGCCCAGATCATCAGTTATGAAGTGCCGCTCTTATTGTCAGTGCTGGTGGTGGTCATGGAAGCGGGCACTTTATCCATGCAAGGCATTGTGCATGCCCAGCATGACTTGTGGTTCATTGCCAAACCAAACTTAGCGGTCGCATTTCTTATCTACTTTATATCGTCGACCGCAGAAGTCAATCGCGTGCCTTTTGATATTCCCGAGGCTGAATCGGAATTAGTCGCTGGTTATCATACCGAGTATACGGGTATGAAGTTTGCCATGTTCTTTGTGGCGGAATACACCAACATGTTCATTGTCTCCGCCATCGCCGCAACCTTGTTCTTAGGCGGATGGCAAGGGCCTTTCTTGCCGGGCCTGGCGTGGTTCTTGATCAAGTCTTACGGGATGATCTTTTTGATGATGTGGATGCGCTGGACTTTGCCACGGGTGCGGATGGATCAAATGATGTCGTTTGCCTGGAAACTATTAACTCCTATCGCGCTGCTCAATTTATTGATCAGCGGATGGCTATTGGTTAGATAATGATGAAAATCTGGCTCTATATAAAGAAATTTTTGATCGCGTGTTTTAGTATCCTTAAAGGTTTTAATGTCACCTTTAAGAATATGTTCAAGAAACCGGTGACCTTGGATTATCCCCGGAAAAAACAGGCCATGAAAGAACGTTTTCGCGGGATGGTGGATCTATATCCGGAAGATTGTGTCATTTGTTATCAATGCATCAAGATCTGTCCGACGGCAGCATTGGAACTGGCCCATAAGACCGCGGAAGATAAAAAGAAGGATATCACTAAATTTGAATTTAATGCCGAGCTCTGCTGCTTTTGCGGTTTGTGCGAAGAGATATGCCCGACCGACGCGATCTTCCTCAATAAGATGTATGAGGTTTCTTATTTTGATCATAAGGACATGTTGAATATTGATCTGATGAACAATGACAAATATAAAAAGGTCGGGGGGCATAAGCTTGAGCCTAAAGTAGTCCCGGTAAAAGAAGAAGTGGTACCGCCGCCGACACCAGAGGGAACAAAGCCGAATGTCTGATATTATTTTCTATGTGATCGCCGGATGTGTTTGCCTGTTCGGCTTATTGTCGGTAACAGCCCGCAGTATTTTTCATTGCGCGATGTTCTTGGCCATGGGGCTTTTAAGCATTGCCGGCCTGTATTTTTATTTAGACGCCCAGTTCCTGGGTATCATCCAGACCTTGGTTTATGTCGGCGGGATCGTTACCTTGTTCGTTTATGCCATTAAATTGACCACGCATATCGATGATACAACCATCAAACAGGTCAATGCCCAGCTTTTGCCTGCGGCAGTCATCGTCATTTTTTTATTTATGATCATATTACGTTTATTTGCCGGCGCTGATCTGATGAAGCTAGTGCCATCGACAGCATCAACGTCGATAGCCCAGGTGGGAGAAGCGTTCATGACCACCTATGCGCTGCCGTTCGAATTCATGTCGGTTATCTTATTAGCCGCCTTAGTCGGCGCTATTGTGATCGGAAAGGTGAAATAATGATACCCTTAGGATTTTATGTGGCGATCAGCGCGTTCTTATTCTGTCTGGGTATTTTTGGGGCCATGACCCGCCGCAATGTGATAGGTGTTTTGATATCCATTGAATTGATCCTAAACGCGGCCAATATCAATTTAGTCGCTTTCAATAAATATTTGGGTGATAAAACGGGCTTGGGCGAGATATTCAGTTTATTTGTGATCGCCATTGCCGCGGCCGCCAGTGTTGTTGGGTTGGTTTTGATCATCGCCATTTATCGTAATTCGAAGTCATTATTCACCGAAGATTTTCATTTGATGAAAGAGTAACAATGCATATCACGCATTACATACCTTTATTTCCTTTCGTGGCCTTTCTGATCAATATATTCTGGGGCCGTCGTTTAGGCATTGGCAGTGCTTATGTGGCGCTTGCCGCCTGTGGGGCAGCATTTATCTTTTCTGTTAAAACGATGTTGGGTTTACAAGCAGGCGACGGATCTTATAATTTAGGCACTTGGCTGGTCATTAACGGCCGGGCATTGGATTTTGGCATTTTGGTCGATCCCTTGACGGTGATGATGTTATTGATCGTGACCTTTATCGGCCTGTTCATTCTGATCTATTCCATCGGTTATATGCACGGGGAAGACCGTTTCTCCCGTTACTTTGCGTACATCTCTTTATTCATGGCCTCCATGCTGGGGCTGGTGATATCGGATAATTTTGTGATGCTCTTGATCTGTTGGGAAGGGGTGGGGTTGTGTTCATATCTCCTGATCTCTTTCTGGCATGAGAAGGCTGCCGCCGCACGGGCGGGTTTAAAAGCATTTGTGACGACCAGGATCGGCGATACGGGTTTTTTAATCGGTATCTTGCTGCTATTCTTTACGACCGGTACATTTCATTTTACGGATCTTCCCGGGCTTAATGGTCCTGAGTGGCTTTTAACATTGTCCGCGATCTTGATCTTTACCGGAGCGATGGGCAAAAGCGCACAATTCCCGCTGCACGTTTGGTTGCCGGACGCCATGGAAGGCCCGACGGCCGTATCCGCGCTCATTCACGCCGCGACCATGGTGGCGGCAGGGGTGTATTTAGTGGCCCGTTGTTTTCCATTATTTGCCGCACACCCAATGGCATTGCAAACAGTTGCGGTCATCGGCGCCATTTCCGCCCTTGGTGCGGCGAGCATTGCCTTGGTCAATAATGATATTAAACGCATTTTAGCCTATTCCACCATCAGCCAGCTGGGATTAATGATGTTAGGGCTTGGGGTTGGGGGACTTAGCGCCGGCACATTTCATTTGATGACGCATGCCTTTTTCAAGGCTTTATTATTCTTATGCGCCGGTTCGGTGATCCATGCCGTGCATACCCAGGACATTTGGAAAATGGGCGGGCTCATGAAGAAGATGAAGGTGACCGGTATGGCTTTTGTCATCGGTACGTTAGCCTTGGCCGGGGTGCCGCCATTCGCGGGCTTTTGGTCTAAGGACGAAATTTTAGTCACGGCCTGGAATAATCATCACCCCGTATTATTTGCGGTTGCCTTGTTAACCAGTTTATTGACCGCGTTCTATATGGGACGTTTGATCTTTGTGGTTTTATTTGGGGAGAAGCGTAGTGACACGCATGCGCATGAATCACCGGCGACAATGACCGTGCCTTTGATCGTTCTTTCATTGTTTGCTGCCGGAGCAGGCTTTATCGGTTCTCCTTTAAAAGAGGCGGGGGAACATGCAGGGCCGGCTTTGTTCATCATGGGTTTATCGACTTTAGTTAGTTTCGCCGGGTTAGGCACTGCTTATTTGATCTATATCCGCCGCCTTGAGCTGTTGCCGGCCTCGGTATTAACGTCATTGAATGGTTTTCGGACTCTGTTGATCAATAAATATTATTGTGATGAGATCTATAACGTGGTTTTTGTGAAACCTTGCCTGAGACTTTGCCAAGGTTCTTTTGAGTTTGATGCCAAGGTGGTGGATGGTGTTGTTAATGGAGTAGGGTCTTTCGTGCAGCAATGTGCGTGCATGCTGCGTAAGGTGCAGTCCGGTTTTGTGCATAATTATTTAATCCTGCAAGCGTTGGGGCTGTTGATGATAATCGTTTGGTTGATAAAAATATGATGCCTATACTTTCTTACATGATCTTTTTACCTTTAGCCGCTGCGATCGTTCTGATGGCGATCCCGTCGCGTTTTGAACGGTTGATCCGGAATTTCAGTTTATTGGCAACGGGTACTGTTTTAGTATTAAGCATTTACATGCTCAAGAATTTCTCACTAGCCCAGGTGGGTATGCAATTCGTTGAATACAAACCCTGGCTTAAAACCATGAATATCTGGTATTACTTAGGAGTGGATGGTTTAAGCGCGGGCTTAGTGTTCCTGACCGCATTATTAGGTTTTATCGCCTGTATCAATTCTTTTGGCATCGTTAAACGTGTTAAAGAATATTTTATTTTCTATCTGTTATTGATGACCGGGATGATGGGTACATTTTTAGCCTTAGACCTGGTGCTATTTTATATTTTCTGGGAAATGGTCTTGATCCCCATGTATTTCCTGATCGGCATCTGGGGCGGGCCAAGGCGGGAATATGCCGCGATCAAATTCTTCCTTTATACCCTGGCGGGTTCCGTGCTGATGCTCTTAGGGATATTGGCCGTGTATTTCTTATCGTCACCGCATACGTTTAATATCGTTACATTAACACAAAGCGGCTTTGATCCGCGCTGGCAAATGGTGTTATTTTTCGCCTTCTTTTTAGCGTTCGCGGTGAAAGTTCCCATTTTCCCTTTTCATACCTGGCTGCCGGATGCCCACGTTGAAGCGCCCACACCGGTGAGCGTGCTATTAGCCGGGGTGCTTTTAAAAATGGGTGGATATGGGATACTGCGCATTTGTTTCCCGTTATTTAAAGATGCAGCGCATGAATTGGCCCCAATGCTGGCGGTCTTGGGCTGTATCAATATTGCTTATGGTGCCTGTGTTGCTTTGGCTCAGACCGATTTTAAGAAAATGATCGCGTATTCATCGGTCAGTCACATGGGTTTTGTACTATTAGGCGCGGCCGCGTTAAATGAAGCGGGGTATAACGGGGCATTACTGCAAATGTTCAATCACGGCATCATCACGGGCGCGATGTTCTTATTAGTCGGTGTGCTTTATGACCGAGCCCATACCCGAGACCTGAATTATTTTGGGGGATTATCATCAACTCTGCCTAAATACGCTTTTTGTCTAACCATCATGACCTTGGCCTCGCTTGGACTGCCCGGCTTGGCCGGTTTTGCCGGAGAGTTCATGGTTCTGGCGAGTTCATTCGGATATTATCCATTTCTAGTGGTTATTGCGGGCCTGGCGTTAATTATCACGGTCGGTTATTTCTTATATATGCTGGAACGTATTTTATTCAGAAGCGTTAATGCCAATTGCTCAGGATTTAAGGACATGAGCTTAACGGAATTGATCACGGTCGTACCATTGATCATCATGACCGTTGTCCTTGGCTTTTGTCCCCAAATACTGTTGCGTTTACAGGAAACAGCCGTGGCCGTTTTGGCACATTAAACGAGAAAACTATGTTACCGTCGGATATACAATTTTTATACCCTGAATTAACCTTGTTCATTGCGGCTGTGCTGGTGCTGCTCATGGGGGTGTTGAAAGCGCCTAAAATATGGACTGCTTTCTGTGCGTATCTAGCCGTGTTCATGGCTTTGTTCTTGTTGATATTTACGCAACAGATAATCGGTCCTGTTTTTAATAATTTGCTCCATGCCGATGGTTTAACCTTATTCTTTCGATTCTTGATCCTCGTTGCTGCAGCGTTTGCTATTTTCCTGTCTTTTGAATTCGATCAGATTGATGATGCGGATAGAGGGGAGTTCTACTTCTTTCTATTAACACTGACGCTATCGATGATGATCGCGGTCGCCTCTCATCATTTGATGATGTTATATATTGCGGTAGAAGCGGTATCCATTATTTCATATATTTTGATCGGATTTTTCAAGCATGATGGGTATTCTTCCGAAGCGGGGTTGAAATATTTTATTTTTGGGGCATTATCGACCGGGATCATGCTTTACGGTATCTCGATCTTTTATGGTTTATGTCAAAGCCTGGATATCACCGCTATTTGCATGGCCGCACACTTAGGCGGTGCTCAGATGCCGCTTTTTATTTTAGCTTCTATTTTTGTCTTATCCGGACTTTTGTTCAAATGTTCTTTGGCACCGTTCTATTTTGCCGTACCCGATGCCTATCAGGGAGCACCGACTCCGGTAACGTTATTTTTGTCAATCGGTGTTAAAGCCACAGGCTTTGCAATTTTGATACGATTCTTAATGTCTGGACAGACGGTGTTGATCGCGCAATGGGAATCATTGGCCACCGTGATCGCCATGGTTACGATGACGGCGGCTAATATAACGGCATTAAAACAAACCAATCTCAAACGCATGCTGGCTTATTCATCCATTGCCCACGCAGGTTTTATGCTCATTGCCTTAGCGGCGGTCAGTACTATTGGTCTTAAAGCTTTGTTCTTTTATCTGTTCATTTATATTTTTATGAATGTTGGAGCATTTGGCTGCGCGATCTATGTCAATAAGCAGGAGATCGATGAATTCTCCG
>JANNCL010000159.1:0-10725 GCA_031386565.1 Candidatus Omnitrophota bacterium | reverse complement strand
CTTCGATCGCGATCTTATAATCCCCGCTCATGCCCATGGACATGATGCCCATATCGACATTGGCTTTTCCTTTAAACCGCTCAATGATACCGTCGCGGATATAGCGCAGGTCCGCAAAAGTCTTGCGGATGACCCCTTGGTCTTCCGTATAAGGTGCCATGGTCATCAATCCTTTGATATGCACATGGGATAATTGCGCGATGCTCTCGATCAAGCTATAAGCTTCCTCAGGAGTGGCCCCAAATTTCTGTTCTTCGCGGGCCGTATTGAATTGAACCAGAATATCAGCCTTTTTATCCGCCTTGAGCGCATGTTTCTGAATTTCATTGGCTAATTTCAAGCTATCCACCGACTGGATCAAAGACACAACTTTGATCACATCCTTAGCCTTATTGCTCTGCAAATGCCCGATAATATGCGTCGTAACAAACGGATGTTTCGCTAAAAGCGCCGGAAACTTTGCTTCCGCTTCCCGCACCCTATTCTCCGCAATATGCAAAGCCCCCGCCTCTATAACCGCACTAATAGCATCCAGCGGCGCTGTCTTGGTCACCGCGACCAAAACAACCTCCTCCGGCTTACGCCCAGTGGCCCGGCAAGCGGCATTAATTTCACTCTGAACCTTCAAATAATTGTCTTCAACCATGGGGGATAAACTAACACAAAACGCAAACAGCGTCAATGAGGTTTACAGTAGAAAAAAATCTTGTCACTTATAAAATAACGTTATATAATTCTAAACGTAGGTAGATTATCACCAAAAGTTCCGCCTCGATGAAAAGTGCCCATGGGGCTCTTCCGCAAGGGTAGTCGGGGCGGTCGCATTTTACAGATGTAATTCATTCTCAATCACTCGTTTGATCGCACCATAAGCACGATCATCCCCTGTTTGCATCTTTCGATATATCGCCCAATTACAATAATCAACAATTTGCAGATCCAAATTGGATTTGGAACTATGATGAAAGATCCCGAATGTTACTCCTTTTGGCAATCGTTCATGCAGGATCCGTTTGATCGACTTTTCAATTGTGTGTCGTTTCCTATTTACCGGAATACTGTCTGTAAACACAATAATGCTTTTAAATGCACTTAAATCATATGCTTCTAGAACTTTTATTAGCAAACGTGTCAGCATTTCAGGATAGAATACATCTCCGATCCGGTAATGATCCGGAAGCACAGTCTTATCAATAATAAAGCTACTGATCTTCGTATGGTCCAAATGACGACTTATGATATCGAAAACCGCTGTCCTTACATTGTACCGATCTTCTGTTGCATGAAAATATTCTATCTCAACGCCTGATTCAATGAGATCATACTTTAGTTCAGTTAAGAGTTTATACGCTTCAAATGGCCTTTCCTTTGATAAGGCCGTCAACGTAAAATACTTCGTCCCATTATAGGAGAAATCAAGATTGCCCCCCTCGTCTAAAAAAACATATAAGATTGACATGTGCGTAATCCTTAGTTATCGGGGGAATTCTAACAATTATCTTCCGATTGGGGGAATCGGATAAAGCTAAGTTATTCTACCAAAATATAAAATATATTCAAATTGCCGTATGGTTCACCTAGAAAATCTTAACCCGCGCTTCCTTGCGCACCTTTCGTAAGACCAAGAAAAAGACGAAGATCCTGCATCGGCTGGATATTGATGATGACCGGCGTAAAGCCCGGTGAGTCTTGGAGCTGTTTGAGCATGGCCGGATCAACATGAAACTTAATCGTCTGGCCGGAATTCTGGAGTTGGAGGTTCATTTTGTCGGCGTTGAAGTCGATACCGCCTTTCATCGCCCGATCACCTTTGGATAATTGCGCACCGTCTACTTGTAATCGTTTAAAATCATCTTCCACTTGCTTTAAATTAACAACACTATAAAACGCATACTTTTTATCCAAAAATCCATGTGACATCCCTTTTGAACCTTTTAACCTAAAGAATCCATTAACCATATTCATGGCTAAAGAATTATTACCGCTGACAAATAATAATCGTGACATTGTTTTAGCATATAGCTTTACAAGCGCAGATAGAAAAGCCTCCTGTTCAAGCACCTCCCATTTACTTAAGATTTCTTGAACAAAAGGATAGATCTTACCCGCAGTATTTACCCCGTCGTGAAATTCATCTCGAAAATTACCCCCAGCATCTTTTTGATCTTCAGGATAATAATAATTATTATCTGGGGAATAATATGGCCTATCTCCTTTTTTACCTGAGAGGGCATACTTGTTCATTGTCATCAACAAGCCACTCATTGTCACAGGCTTCCAATCATCATTTCTAAACCGATATAAAAGCGCTATCTCCTTCAGAAATATGCTGCGCGCATCGATCTGATTTAACCAATAATTTAATTCATTCACCGTTGTCGGCTTTGGTTGTTTTTGCGGATCGCGAACACATTCATTCCAAGGCACCTTAGAAGCTCTTCTCCAATTAAATGCTGGATATTTGCTGTTCAATTGTTCGATCTCTTCCTCTGTTAATGCCCTTTTCTTCTCAACTTCCCTTATTTGCTTGTCTGTGACAGGAGTTTGATCCCCAACCAATTGAGCCATATCTCGATCACGCCCTGAATCAGGAAGCGACGTCCTATTTGGTTGTTGCATGGCAGCATCCGGTGTTGATCTGGTACTGTTGCCTGGTCTTAGGCCTGACATCGGTCTTCTATTCATAAAATGTTTTGGTAATCCAAAAAAATAAGATGAGCTTCCATTGTTTACTATAAAGTCCTGTGGGCTAAATGTATGTTGTAGACCGTTTACCCGAAAGCTGTTAGCAAGTTGTAAATAATCCCCTATCGCTATGACAGCATTTGGACAATCTTGACTAAGCCTGCTTATTAAATGCTGCCTTGCACCTTCACTTCCCTCATAAAGCCTTAACACATGATTTAATAACACCAGATCTGATTCCCTTAAGAACTGTGATGATAGGTTTAAAATATCCCCTGGGGTGATCTTTACACTTTCATGAAATTTTTCAGCATATTGATGCAGTTTGTCCATGATACGATCGGAGTATCTTTGCCCGCCAATGATCGTATCTTTTTCGTCGTTACGTCTAGAATAAAAACCCGAAATTGTAGCAACCCTTTGTTTAGCTTCCTGAACCACGCCTCTATTTTTCTCAATTCCCCAGATATCGATCCTCCAACGTTGCGGGTCCTGACCGCGCACTTCAAGAGCCGTTACAATTTCATAAAATGTCCGGGCAAGCTCTTCTCCGGTACTTGATCCGATATCAACAACAACTAAACCAGGGTTTTCAGGATGTATTTGCAACGCTCTGTCTATAAGTTGCGGGATCACTGACTTTTGTAAATACTCCCATTGTTTATAGTGCCTATCAAGGTAAGAGGTTTTAGACATATCCTCACCTCCAACAACATAAAGCGCATCGCCCTTTCTCCTAACAAAACCATTCCTTCTTTCCGGATCAATCCATTCCCTCCTTACATCTCTACCTGATCGATCGATACTATTAGTTCTCATGGCCAGATCTAATCTTACAGCCTCTTCATGACTTAAATGGGCGTTGTCCCCCATTCTATCCCCTGTTTTCCTATTAGAATACTGCATGGCATGATCTTGGCTTAATTGAGCTTTGTTGCCTGTTTGATTGACTACCTGCGCTTTATCGAGCATTAAATCAGGATAATTATACTTCTTTAAATGTTGTCTTAAAACATCTTTTGAAGCAGGGGTTAATCTCTTAACAAGCTCGCCAAGATTTCTATTAAACTTCTCACTCGCTGACCATTTTTGGTTTGTAGGAACCATATTTTGAACTTGCTTTCCTTGATCTGGTACCCAGGCATCAACGACATATGCAAGAAATTCCGACCCAACAGAAAAAGGTGACGCCACACCTAATTCAATTTTCTTATCAAGATAATCACGTAAATTTTTATGTCTATCCAATATTACTTTAGGACTGAAATCTTGCGCTTTATTTAAGAGACCTTTATGCTCTTCTTGAGCTTGAGCTAAAGATATGGGATCCTCAAAATCGTTTGGATTTAACACTTGCCTTATTAAAGCATCAGCTTGCAAACTTTCTATTTCTTTTGCTTTATAGTAATCCCTTAAAAACTTAGGAATTTTAGATTGTTCAAATAGAATCGGAGAGTGTGATTTCAGTCTTAACTCTGCAACTTGCTCAGTTATTCTGCCGTCTCTAAAATCAATGAGAATTTGAGATCTGGATCTATATCGATATCTTAATATATTGAGAACATTATAAAATGCCTCTAGAGCTTGTTGATCTCCCGATTGACGTAAAGTTTCTTTGAATTTTAAAAGCGTGAGCATCAAATCAACAGGGTCTTTTGAGAATATGTGCGCGATATGTAAGCCTTCATGATAAAGACTCCTTAAATGAGGATTTTGATGATCTGTGTTTAAACGTACATAGTATAATCCATGAACATTCTTTATGTATCCACCAACCCATCCAATGATTCCTTCTTTTTTTAAATGTGCTACCCATTCTTTTCCTGAAAAAGTTTCCAAAGAAACTCGATCGTTGTTTTTATTAAACCAATCAACCATGATCTGTTGTTCACGTGTCAGTTGTTGAGCAGTTTGAGTAACAAGCACTGGAGCATCTTTCGCATATGCGTCTCCTGACACATTAATCAAGACTGAGACCATAAAAGTGATAGCCAAAGTAGAACGATTCATGAAAGCCAACATAGCTTTTGAAACTTTTTGTTGATCAACAATTTGCATAAGATTATCTAATCCAGCAAATGACTCCCCGCCTGAAAAATATTTCCTTGGAATCAGCTGGCCGGATATAGAATCTTGCTCTTCTTTGATGTAGTTGTAAGCACCCTTCTTAAAAGCTTGCAAATAACGCTCATAAATTCTTTGCTTTTCTTGTGGATCATCAATATTCACGCCTGAAATCTTATTCTTATCGGCATAAACTTGAGAGAGGATACTGTCCTTGATCTTTTTTTTATACCATGTTGCGAGTATCAAGGAATTGTAGACTTGTCTTAATTGGGCGAAATTTTTGCCTTCGTTTACTTCTTTGGTTAGTTGCGGGATTATGATGTCGTGGACGATCTGGGATGTCATCTCATGATTCCCTCCCCCTTTGTGGGGAGGGTTAGGGAGGGGGGCTTTGTCGGATTGTTCCCCTCCCCTAGCCCCTCCCACAAGGGGAGGGGAAATATTCTTGTCAGTCGCTAAATAATCTTGTTCGGTCATGACCTTCAGGCTTGATTCAACCACGTAGGCAGTTCCGGCTTGGGCATTCTCGTAGACTACGGCTTTGTTGGGGACGATCCAAACCTTATTAAATGTATTTACCGGAACATTTTTATTCCCTGATAATTCATATATCCGCTTCCAAAATATTTTGCCGATATCACCTTCGGGATAAACCAAACTCGCCGTGATCTGTTTTAATAAATAATCCTGCGCTAATAAGTCTCTGCCCATTTCTGTTTGGCCGAAACTATCCGGCACGATGCGGTCTTTTTCGTAGGGGCTTAGGTTGACCCAGAGGTCTTTTTCGGGGGTGGTTAGGGCGGCTAGGAAATATTTGATGAGACGAGTTGAATCTTGCTTTAGTTGTTCTTCATTACCCCCCTCCCTTACCCTCCCCACAGGTGGGAGGGAACCTTGGTCTAAGACAAATTCAAATTTAAACGGGTTATCTGGATGAACTTTGATGCCTTTAAGGACAGGCGGATTAAACGTTGGGCTTAAATGGACCATGGTGCCGGGTGCCGGAAGTGTCAGAACAGCTTCTACGGCATGGCTTTGGGACAATGGCATTAAACTTGCGCATAGGAGTAGGCATAGGAATTTCCTGAGCATAAGGAAAATATACCATATTATATATAGGATTGCAATTTACGGCAGGAGGAAAATTACGGTTCGCCGATCGTTTCTTTGACCTTGGCAATGACGTCTTGCAATTTCAAGGGTTTCAGCAAATAAGCAAGGGCGCCGTGGCGTTTGAAGAGGGGTTCCATCTCAGCATAGGCAGTTAAAACAACGATCGGGACTCGGGCAAAATCCGGCAATTTATTCTTTTCCATCATGAAGGTATAACCGTTCATATTAGGCATTTGGATGTCCAAAAGGATCAAGTCCGGTTTTTTTTCCTGCATTTGCTTTAAAGCTTCTAGACCGTCACCAGCAACAAGGATGTCATAACCTAACTCGGATAACTTGCGTTTAGAGATCTCGACAATGACCGGTTCATCATCAACAACTAAAATAGTCTTTGGCATGAATTTATTTTAGCCCATCCTCTTTATCAATAAAAGGGATTTCCTCATTAAATATTTCACTCATAATAACATCCAGATCAGTCATAAAATCCTGTAATAGTTCACCAAGCGGACGCATCTCCTTTTTAGAAATATACATGTTCAATTCTTGGGTCTTAAGCATATAGTACGCGGCATTCACTTGTCCCTCGGGAAATTGTTTGTGTAGATAATTCAAGTATAACGGCATCTGTACCGATTCATCGTCGACATTACCCGTCTTGTAATCAATGACTAAGATCGCGCCATTCTTTAACTGTTCCACCCTGTCCATCCGTAAGGATAAGTTAATGCGCCCGCAAGGCAGGTCAATGGTATCAACGAACTTACGTTCAATGTGCAGGATCTTTTCAACATCTTCCGTGACCCGCTTCCGCTCGAGATCAAGGAATCGGTTCAATCTGTTTTCCAACACAACTTTTAATAAGAACGCATCGCTGCGCTGCCCTCTCCCGAAATACGCGTCAAAACGCTCCTCGAACATGCCCATCACCAGTTTATGAAAACGCTCATCCATCACAGGCGCACGGCCGATAAAGAGTTTGAATGCGTCTTCCAATATCTCGTGAACAAAGGTCCCGACATGTTTGCTCTGAGGGTCTTCTAAGAGGTCTTCTTTCTGTTTTAAACCAAGGACATAATTTTGGTAGAACAGGTACGGATTACGCTTATAAGTATTGATACTGGAAGCTGAGAATACAAAACTTTTTAATGCGTCGACCATTTCCTTAGACTTAGATGCATGACGTTGATGTTGACTTAGGCTGACCGTAAAGGACGGACGGGTGATCGGAACCACATCCATTCGGCCAAGCGCCGATTCTTCGCGCCAGATCAACTCCTCCACAAAACGACTGCGTTGTTTATCCGCACGTTCGAGATAGATCAAATGCACATGCTTCGCCGATGCGATCAAACGCATGAATTGATACCGCTGTATCTCCTCCTCCAGCTCCAAACGATCGATATTCAAACCGATCATTACTTCCCTCGGGATCAACGGCTCATAAATGTTCAGATTGGGCAGCGTGCCTTCATTGACATCAAGCACAATGACATTATCAAAACTTAACGACCTCGTCTCAATAAGACCCAACACTTGCAAACCCTTCAGGGGCGAGCCCTTGAAAGCCACCACTTCCCGGCCTAAGCGTTCCTGCATTATCTTAAGCAGATCCAACGTTTCAAATTGTTCCTGATCAAATTCTACGAGAGCCCACTCCTTGGCAATATCCATCAGTCTGCGCGTCACATGTTCATTGAGTAAATATTGGGACAACGCGGTATTGCCGTGGATAAAAACACTAAAATCCTCAAGCACACCCGCCAATTGCGTAAAACCGGTAATGCCCTCCCAATTCGTGAACATCATGCGATGTATCCTCTGGGCCAATTCCTTGACCGCTTCGATACTGACATCGATCGCTTGGGCCGTGAGCATGTTCTTTAAACCATCAAATAGAACCTCATCCGCAAGGACATCGCTTAAGTCAATAAAAAGCAAACCAGAGATCGCGCTTTTCGTTGCTCCGGTCAAACACTGATCCAAATGATGGATATACGCCGCTGTAATTCCTTGCGGCATTCCCATCGTCAGACCTTTGACCAGCGGATGCCGCAAGACTTTTAAATAATCCCTGGAATAATATCCATCTTTATTGAAACTATGCTGAGCCTGCACGATACGATCTAACAGCATATATAAAGCGCTGCGCACCAGCGGATAACCCAAAGATACATTGAATTCACCGGCCTGATCCGCGATCGTCGATAAAAGCGGCAGCATGCCATCCGGCTGCGGAAGAACGATCACCGTATTATCTTTATTGTCCATCTTCTTTAAGATCGCACTTACCAGTCCCGCTTGTGCGTGCGTATCAAAAGCCGCGTAGAGCTTCAGTTCAAATTCCGGCTCCCTGACAACAGACCCCTCTTTGATCTCCTGTCCGAATTCTTTGGCAATACGCTTTAAGGCCGGCCACCGGCGCTGATCTCCTTGCATGAATAAAGAAGCTTTATCACGGTCATACAAGTCTTTGATAACAGCACTTTCCGTTCGATGCAAATAAAAAAAATTACAGAACAATATCTCATCGGCATCATCAAATGATCTTTCGGCAATATTGCGGCTGGCTTGTAAATACCGATAGCCGCGGCTGGTCAAACCATGTTCATCCAGATATGCATGATATACCCGCCGCAGAACGAACAAACTCTTGAGCAATCCATTGATATCCTCCGGAACATCAAAACCAATGGCCGCCTTTGCTCTCAGGCTTAATAATGCGTCGTAAGACACATTTTCCAAGTCCAGCTGTTCAATGAAATAAATGATCTCGCGTGCCCACGGCAAAAATTGCACAAATCCTTCCCTGCCTTTAAGGATCTGTGGGGCATATTTTTTCACCAGGTCAAAAATAAGGAAACAGTGGTCCAGATCCGCCAACATGCGCCGCTTGGGCGCGACGGAAATGATGAACTCATCAATGGTCAATATCTTAGGCGGATAAAAAGCGCTTTTGAAATGACCGGATAATTCTTTCTTTAAGAATAATGCCGGACGATGACCGCCAAAGATAATATGCACACGGGTAAGGTCCTTACCTGTTTTAATATAGTCATTGTCGATCACCTCAACCAAGCGGGTGATGAAGTTTTCCGTAAATGGGATAGTGATGATCCTAGAAGCCATAACTTAAAATAAAACTTTCTATTCTTTTGCTACCGTAAAGCGCGCCTAATAATTGTTTATACTCCTCCATCTGCCGCTCATACTTGAGGCTATCGCTCTTAGGCTTAAAATCAATGGCCCACACTTTATCCTCAAAAACTACAACCCGGTCAATGCGCCGTGTTTCTCCCTGCGTGTTGACGATCTCCTGTTCGCATAATATCAGAGGTTTTTCAGGAAGATCAAAGAAGGGCCGCCATTCCGAAGAAGCGAAGAGGTTCGATAAAATACCTTCGTAAAGTTCGACGCCTTGCGATAGTTTAAAAACAGAACTGGCCGCGGCAACCGCCTGCTGTATAAGCTGTCGCAGATCCTGACCATGGATATTCCCGATCTGTGACAAAGAAAAATGCAGGATCTCGCCCTGGCGTCTTTTTTCTAAATTCTGCGATGATATCAGGCTTAATTCTTCCGACCACCCTCCGACCCACGGGGTCAGATCTGCGGGCGGCAATAAAACGGGCACTGGATGAATCTCATCTTCAAATTTACCCTCATTAACCTGCCCATAGGTGTAGAACTCTGGGGGGATCAACGACATGGCCGCATTAACACTGCTGCCGGCCTTGTCCGGTATGAAGATAACCATCTCATGTACTGCCCGCGTCAGGGCCACATACATGGTATTTAACTCCGCCATAAAACTCTCTTTGAATTCATGCGCATACCGGCTCTTTAAGAGCCCGCTAAATTTAGTGTAACTATCTTTTAAACGAAATAATCGCAAGCCCTCTGCTGTCTCATCCCATAAGAAAGATTGCCCTCCGCCTCTTTCACCGGCACCTACTTTGATCGACATTTCCAGGAAAGGGATGATCACACACTCAAACTCTAGACCCTTGGCTTTGTGTATTGTCAAGACCTGTACCGCTTCCATCGCCGGCATCGGGACAAAGCGTTCCGCGTCTTCTAAAGCCTCAAAATAATCTAAGAACGTTTCTAGATCACACCCCTGCTCTTCCTGGCGCTTGATCAATTCCAGCCAATGCATGATAAAACCCTGCTCTTCCGGGAATGTTCGAAGAACATTGAACCGCTGACACAAATTCAACGTCATCTCATATAAAGGGTAGATCCCCACCTGCCAAACGAACGGCGCAAAATATGCCTCCCAGATCTCGGGGTAATGCGCGCTAAAAACCTTGTGATAAATAAAATTCTGCGCCAATTTCTTTTCGGGTCTATGTCGAAATAAGAACAGCTCCATTTCCTCCAAAGAACGATCACACGCTCTTACAAAAACAGCCGAAGTGATAAAATCAACAAATGCAGTATTATCCGACGTGTCCATAAGGAAGCGCAAGAACGCCATTAGCTCTTTGATCAGCCAGTGATTCTTGATATCACTGGTACGTTCAGACCGCGCCGGAATGCTATGCGCCATCAACCAACCCGTAACTTCTTCAACTTCATTATTATTGCGCGTCAATACCGCGATATCCTTCAAATGAAAACGGGTTTTAGCATTCTCGATCGCTTCAATGACCTTGGCCCTGGTCAATACCGATCGCTCCTCCTTAAGCTTTCCGGCAATGATCTCAACACGCACATGCCCGCGAGGCACATTATCCTGAGGTATCTGATGCGAACCCGCGAAAACATCCTGAATATTCCTGCGATCTTCATGAGTGAACACGATCTCACGCTCGATCAAACGGTCCTGCATTTGCAAATCATTGACCATGCGCAGGA
>JANNCL010000132.1:0-6351 GCA_031386565.1 Candidatus Omnitrophota bacterium | reverse complement strand
CAGCGATCAACTTCAGGGTGATCCAGAGGATAGTAAATTATTAAGACCGGAAGATGAGAGGTTATCAGACGCTGCGATGATTGGGGGGAGGAATAATTTATTTTCTCCTGCGGTGGGGCAGTATATTGATTCTTATGAAGGTTCGGATGTGATGTTGAAATTAGGCGGTGTTGTCTCCGCCAATAAGAGAAGATTGGATGCTTTAAACCTCTCAAAGAACAGTAGGGCCTCTATTGGTTTTCATTTATTGGGATATTACGATGCGCAGATGTTGCGGGATCAGTTGAAGGTATTATTAAGAGATGAAAAGAATTATAGTGATGATGAAAGAAAGAGTGGGGTGTTAAGGAGAGTGGATCAAATGGATTTAGAGGAGATCATGGATCTGGCGGGAAAAATGTTTGCGCAGATGGAACCACATGCCCCTTTACCGGATACCTCTGAGCAGGCAAGAGCAAAACGCACAACACAGGAAATACTTGTTATCGACAATGAGTCAAGTGAGGTTAAAACTGTGTCGGATTATTTGACCGGGTTGGGTTATCATGTCACAACGGTGACGGATTATCAGGCGGCAATGAGAATTATAAAGAGTGACGATAATAATTTCGATGCCATTGTTTCTGATATGAACATTATTGATCATGGTAGAACAAGTATTACCAGCGGAGGTTTAATTAGAGCCGCTCTGGACAAAACGATTGAACCATTTTGTTTTTTAAGGGCCGGAAAAGTGATCTCATGGTTTTTAAATTCCATGCATTTCTCACAAATGCAGGATGATTTTTTACAATATCATATTCATGGGCTTTTTAATAAAGATAGATTTTCCTTGGATCGTTTGGGCAGGACGCTGGATAGAAGATTGTTGGATCAAACAAGATTCGATCTGTGGATCAGGTCGCTTGAATCTTTAGATACAACAGCTACGGGGCAGCGACAGGCAGCCATGGAAATGTTAGTCAAACATGCGAATCCTGAGAATGTTCAACGTTTGAAAGAGGTTAAACGTCTGGAAAGCGATAGGCTTGCCTTTGAAACAGAAGACCGTAGTTTTAGTTTTAATTATTTTCTAGAGGTTGTCCAAAAAGCCATCGAGATCCGTGCGGATGTAAAACCGCAAGGATCTTCTGTGTCCGTCAAGCAAGCGATCGCGGAGGCAAAGAAAGCGATCGATGCAGAACGTGACGCGGCAATGTTTGTTCAAGTCAGGAATGAACAAATGGTTTTATTGAAGGGAGAAAAGTTTGTTGGCCATGACGTGGTTGCTGACATACAGAAGATGAGGCATAAAGTTAAAGAAGAGGGTTATTTCGATAGTGATGTCATCTATGAGCTTTATTCATTGGCGAAAGAACATTTTGCCAAAGAGGGCACTAGGACTCGAGTTTATCTAGAGGGAGAAGCAAAAGAGGCTTTTATTTTGTGGCTGGCAAACTTGCAAGAGATGGTGGAAGGCCGAAGATTATCTTCCGATCCGGACTTTGTAGTCACCCGTGAGCAAAACGTTTATATTCCCGGTAAGCATAATGAATTAGAACGCTTTTCAAAGGATGAGATCAAGAAAGCCGTGGAGTTTTACGAGCAGCAGGTTTTAAGCGGAAAAATCGACGATGCTAATAATTCTTTAGAATTCGAACTTTTGGAAGATCACGCGTGGGAGGATCTGCGACAGGGTATACACGATTTATCGCCAGATGGCCCTCTTTTAAGATGGATCAGACGAATCAAGGATATCTTGAACGGTGATACGCAGGAAAAAATATTGTTTAAAGAAGCAACGGATTATCTGGGCATAGACCCTAAACGACGCGAGGCCGTTGATGCGGTCATTGAAAAGTTAAAAGAAAAACCTGAATATGATATTCTTTTCTCGGGGAGTTATAGTGAAATGCCGTTAAGATTTTATTTGCTGAAAAGAATGGATGATTGGGAATATGTCAATCAATATGAACCAAATGATGTTGATTCCGGTGAGTTTAAACAGGCATTAGCAGCTGCGGCAAAGCTCATGGATGCGCAATGGGCGCCAGACATTTCTAAACCACGGTCTTTTGAGGAACGCTCCGGCAAAAGAATTTTAATAGTTGATGATAATAATCTAGGGAGAGACGCGGCCGCTTAAACAAAGGTTCAAAGAGGCTGGTTATGCATTTGAAGAAGTGCCTATGGTTGCGATGGCGTTGGATAATGATCATTTAGGTAATCCGTCCAAAAGATATGATGCGATCCTCACGGATGATTCGATGCCGGAATATAATGGCGATGAATTGCTGCACAGGGTGAGGCACGACCCTTTATATGATGCATATCAAGATACGCCTGTTATTGTGTGGTCTAAGAGTGCGCCTTTATATAGAGAAGATAAGTTTAACGCATGGAAAGAACGATATCCCCAAGGAGAATTCCAGGATTTAGTTGGTAAATCACATCATTCTATAGAAATGATCGTGGCGAAGTTGGATGAGACATTATTTAAAGACGCCGCGATGTTAAAGCCAACCGGCGGTATTGATCTTAAGGATTCCGCGGGAGCAACGCATATCCGCAAAGATGGCAATGGGGTTGAATTTGCTGTCGACCCGGCCATGATCGAGCGTGTCCGACGGGAAGGGGTCGATAGTTTAACGCCGCTGATCCTGCGCATTGAGCCTGTCACCGACATCTGGCCTTTGCTGGGGCTTGCGGTTCCTAAGAAGTAAGCCGGTGTTCGGGGTAAGCGTAAACGCTGATATCAAATAAAACAAAACTTGAGATTTAATTCCCAACACGTTAGAATACCTCCCATTATTGATAATGACTTGTGGAGGGATCATCGGCATGAAAAATTTATGGTTGGTTTGTGTTTTAACGGCGGGTTCTGTCGCGTTCTTTAATCTTGTTCCTAAATATCAGCAGGCGGCTGTTGCGGCCACGGCCAAACAGGATCCCGTCACTTCACCGTCGATCGTGACCAGCCCTCAGGATGGTAAAGAGCAGGGGTTTACCGTTCAAGTATATTCTTTTCTGGATTCACAACGCGCTCAAAAAGCGGTGGAAGCCTTGAAAAATGAAGGGTATAAGGCATTTCAGGAGGTCAGTGACTTAGGCGACAAAGGGATCTTTTACCGCGTGCGCATCGGCGATCTGGCCAATGAAACAGAGGCCCAAAAACTGTTAGAGGAGATCCGCAAGAACTATAAAGACGGATTTATCGCTAAAAAATCTTTGCAATCAAAATAAATCATTAGATGATAAGGGAACTTATGAAAACATCAATGCTCGTATGTGTATGTATGTTATTTGTTCTGACCGGCTGTGCGACAACAAAAGTGACCCGCACGGATGTCAATGCCATCACGGATTTAAGCGGCCAATGGAATGATACCGACGCGCGTTTGACCGCGGAAGCGATGATCGCGGATTGCTTAAATGGCAATTGGACTAATGAGTTTAATAAAGAAAAAGGTCGTACGCCGACGGTCATTGTGGGCAAGATCAAGAATCGGACGTATGAGCATATCAGCAGTGATATTTTCACCAGTGTTTTAGAGCGGGCATTGACCAACTCCGGCAAAGTCACTTTTGTCGCGGATAAGGAAAATCGCGAGGATATCCGTGATGAACGCGCGGACCAGCAGGCTGGGAACACAGAACCTGCGACGATCTCAGAAAAAGGTCACGAGACCGGCGCGGATTTCATGCTGCAAGGCGCCATTGAAGCCATTAAGGATGAGGTGAAGGGAAAATACGCCATGTTCTATCAGATCACCCTCGAGATGGTGGATATGAAGACCAATCAGAAAAAATGGATCAGCCAGAAAGAGATCAAGAAGATCGTTGAACATCCAAGCGTCAGTATGTAAGTTGTTGTGTTACCTTTCCCTTGTTATATTCCTAGCCGCGGCCACGTCATGCGCCGCGGCATCAAAGAACATCCAACCTCAGATCAATAGTCTGGTCGCGGCGAATCACTATGATAGGGCTCTGACCCTTCTTGGGGATGACCCATCGGTGTATGGCCCTCATAATCATTTGCTTTTTTGGCTGGATAAAGGGCTGGCCGCACATTTGGCGGGGAGGACTAAGCCAAGTGTTGCGGCTTTTGAACAGGCCGAGAAGCTTTATGAAGCGCTCTACACTAAGTCCATCAGTCAAATGGCCAATACCTGGATCGTCAATGACACAAAGGAAGATTACCGCGGGGATGAACAGGAATATGTGATGGTCAATGTGTTTCAGGCATTGAATTTTGCCGAGGCGGGGAATTTCGAGGAAGCGCTGGTGGAAGCCAGGCGCATGGACCAGAAATTAAAAAACATTGGCGCACGGTATCAAAATCCTTTTGCCTATTTTTTAAGTGGCCTGCTTTGGCAGGTTTCCGGCGAACCTAACGCGAATGAGGATGCTTCTATCGATTATCAGAAAGCAGCGGCGATCTATGAAAGTACGCCCAAGGTTTTAAAAGATCTGATGCAGGAGGCAAAGGATGTGTCCCGGGGACTTCGTCATTTAGATAAAGCAAGGGTATATGTTGTGGAGTATACAGGTTTTATCCCGGTCAAAGTTGCTGATGCACTGGCATTCCCATTAGATCGGACACATTTAACCAAGATCAGTTTCCCTCGTTACCAGGACCGTTTTAGTGAAGTTGCTTCATCGCAAGTCAAAATTAGCCGCGGCGGTGTCGCCTATGTACAGCCGACAGAGGTTGTATGTGATCTAGGCAAATTGGCGCGAAAGATCCTAGAGGGGCATAAAGCGGCCATCGTGACAAAAGCAAGTATCAGGCCACTTTTAAAATATGGAGTGGAAAAAGCCATTGAGATACCGCTAAGGGATAAAGCAGGGGATTTAGCTGCGGATTTGTTCGGTATTGCGGGGAGCATTTATAACTTAGCCACGGAAGAGGCCGACCTGCGGACTTGGCAAAGCTTACCGGAAATGATCAGGATCGTTTATTTTGATCTTGATCCCGGTGTCTATGATATCGCCGTGGAAGATATGGCAGAAGATAATTCCGTGACCGACCGTAAGAACTTTCAGTCGCTTGAGCTTAGAGCGGGTGATGTGAAGTTCATTGTCAGCCGCAGTCGATTTTAGGTAAGATCAGGATCAAACACAAAATCAAAAACACATTGCGGCTTTGGGGTATTTCTTATACAATACCGTCTTATGAAAATTCTAATGGTGGATGATTCGGCGTTGGATCGAAAATTAATGTCGCGCATTTTGCAAAAAGGCGATATTTCCCAAGAAATTGTCGAGGCTGAAGACGGTGAGAAAGCCTTGCAGATACTGGCGGAGCATTATCAGGATATCTGTGTCGTGCTCCTCGACTGGCAAATGCCGAATATGTCGGGCCTTGAGGTTTTATCCGCGGTGGCGAAAGTGCCGTTGATCGCCTCTGTTCCTATCATCATGGTCACTGCATCCGGATCGGATGAGAATAAAAAAATGGCGCGTGATGCCAACCCGAATTTAGCGGGTTATTTAGTGAAGCCATACAAAGCGGAAGATCTGTTGGCTGCAATTAAACCTTTTTTGAAGTAATTCTTTATGGCTGATGAAAAGCATTCTTTAAGTTGGTCGATCCAAAAGATCAAAGAGGCTTTTGCAGAGAAGCCCATCACTCCCGCTGAACATGCCAGTGCGTTGATCGACATGTCGATCGCATTATCGGTTGCCATTAAGAAAGTTTTTCTTAAAAAATCAAAGACCAGGTTCTCAGAAGATCCTCTCATTGCGAAAAAAGGCATTGTCTCATTCAGCGGGCGCCTGCGCATTGATGCCATGGAGAAGTTTAACCAGACAACCATTATGTCTGTTGTGCATTATTTTAAGGACCAGGCGCATTTAAAAGGGAACAAGCCGGCCGGTTTATTGATCATTTATCTTGAACGTAATTTTGTCCCGGAAATGCTGCGATTGTTGCAGTATCCGTATATTGATTCTGATGATGACCGGGATGTGTTTGACGGGTCCGGAGCGATCATCAATCTGATCGCCGGTCACTTTAAGAATGAATTAAAAGTCTTGGGCTATGAGGACTTAGAGATGTCCCATTTTCAGAGCTTTATTAATAAGGTGCCTCAAGGGGTTGATTATCCCCGCGGTCAAACGGACCGTTACGAATTAAGTTTTGTCATTGATGACAAAAAACGTCTGGTCGTTGAAATGGTGATGGCCCCGTTAGTTAAGAAACAAGTGTGACCAAGAGGAGTGATTATGGCAAAGAAAATACTGGTGATCGATGACGATCCTTCATTAATCAAGATGGTTGACAGTTATTTGTCGGCCCATGGCTTTCAAGTGCTCGTGGCAATGGATGGTGATGAAGGGCTCGCGTCAGTCAAGAAAGATAATCCTGAC
>JANNCL010000124.1:0-2605 GCA_031386565.1 Candidatus Omnitrophota bacterium | reverse complement strand
CTGTCACATAAGGAATGCTTAATTGTTTTGTATAGATTGCCACCAAACGTGATTCTTTATAAAAGAAAGGATCTAAACATACAATCTTGGCCATTGCAATATCGCTCTTTTTCGGAATATTCCATTTAATTTCTTTAGTCTGAAATTGACAATAGTTGCCAAAGATTGTTCTTGTTTCTTTATCCGAGAAAACTATTTCATTTGGACAAATCTTTCCTTTCTTAAACTTTAGCCGTGAAGTGTCTATTCTAAAATCATCTAATATGTTCTTTGCCGTCTTTCCATTTTCATCAAGACTTAACCAATTCCCGTCAATCTTTACCTTCAGCCCTAATGCAGATAATACGATAGAAGAATTAGCCGCTTCTCCACCTATCATATTAAAAGATCTCTCAATTTCAGCGTACTGATCTGCTTTTGGAAACCCCCATTTTAAGATGTGCAGCTTACTTGATGAGATCATGCCATAAGAAAAAACATCGTATTGTTTCATTTAGATCCTTATTTATTAAAATCTAACTAGCTGATACTAAATATCTCGGTACTTCAGTTAAATGCGTTGGAACTCTTCCGAGTATTTGAATATTCTTAAACCCGCCATTTCTTAAAAAATCAGCTATCCAAAGAAACGGATCCATTCCCATATCGGGCAGATATTTTGACCACGGCTCAACCGATTCATTAGACTGGCCAATTTCAAAGTAAAGCTTCTTTTTAGTCTTAGATCGTAACGTAATAATTAAATCTTTTGCAACATCTAGTCCTTGAAGATGAATAATATGATGAAATACTGCCAAACACAAAGAATAGTCAGCTGAATCAAAACAATCAGTTGTTTCGACTCCAAATGCAACCTTTGTAAATGTGGGCTTATTTGGTATATCATTTAACTCATTCAACAACTTACAAATCCGAATATTCTTATCATCCATATCGTAACCGTGCACAACATGTCCCATTTTAGCCAAAGAGAGTGAAAAAAAACCTATTTGACATCCAATGTCGTTAATACTCGCCTCTTTGTCTTTCAGATCATTTATAATTAATTCTAACCTGTCAGAACATAGTCTCTTCGATTTCAGATGCATCAATCCTGGCGCCAAGACCGGCTGATATATTTCTGGCAATTGCAATAAAATCTCATAACATTCCTGATATAGATCTTGGACCATTTTGGTTCTTTCTGGTTCACTTTTGTTTCAAATTATCTTTTTATTGCAATAATTATACCTGTTGACCAACAAAGTTTTGTAATAAAGAGCTCATTTCTATTTTCTAGATCTTTTATTAAATTGGCAACCTTGGGAGGATGATCATCTGTCCAATTCTTTTGAGGAAGCATATCATCAATAATATATAGCCCACCTTTATTAAGCAAGTTTAATGCCAAGTCTAAATCCCAATATTTTCCAGGCCAGGTGTCAGCGAAAATAAAATCGAATGTCTTCCCTTGTTGAGATTTTAAGAATTCAGATCCATCTTGGATAAAAAATTTTATCCTAGGATCTTCCGATAAGTATTTCTTTGCAATTTCAACAAACTTTGAGTCATTATCCACCGTAATAAGCGTAGCGTCCTCGTCCATTCCCGACAAAAGCCAACACGCTGATAGCCCAGTCCCAGTTCCAAGCTCTAAAATCTTTCCGTTTCTTTTGGTTGCAACCAGAGTCCTCAAAATTGATCCAGTTTTATAGTCTGACGCCATAGTAAAACCCGATTCCATTGTTTCTTTTTCCATTGCATTGATATTGGCTGGTACTATCAAATTTAAACTATCGTTCATACTATTAAATCACTCCCCTCAAACCCTTTTCATCAATAATGTGTAACAATTTCAAAGCGGTTCCCGAAGGCTTCTTAATGCCCTGTTCCCAACCCTGAACGGTTTGCACACTCGTATTAATGAGGCTGGCTAAAGCCGCTTGGCTTAGTTTAAGCTTTTTACGAAGTCGTGCAATTGCTTTCGGGGGATATGGTTTAATATCTTCCATGGCCAAGGCTCTGACTTCACGAATAGTTATTTCATCTATTGATCCATTCTTATAAAGTCTTTCCATTGTCTCTAGCACCATATTTTGGATGCTGTTTTCTTTTTTCATTGTTTAAAAGATCCCTGCTAATCTAGTACGAACAACTTTTGATTTGTTTATATAAAATATTCTAAATTGTTGATTGATCATTGGTATTCCTGTTATATACTGCCATTCCTCATCATATTGTACGCGATCTTCAATTGATGGGGATATTATTTTTGTGGGCTTCCCCAGTAATTTTTGCAACTCTTCCTTATTTCTGCCAATATAAGAATCCAATGTTGCTTGCAAAGTATTCATTTCATTTATTGATTCATCAAACATGTTTTGTTGATAATCTCTAATGTTATTTTCAATTGATATGCATCCTTGAAAGAAAAAATAAGAATCACTCCAATAAAAGGCATTTATTACCCCATACGATTTATGTGTGAAAACTAGAACTTTATTAACTTCTTAATAATGCATATCTTATTTTAATGCATCGACGATAAAAGAATACATTATAATACATGATACGAAAATAGCGTTTTATAAACCCGTTGCCCTTTGTAGATTGGGAATTAACTCAA
>JANNCL010000123.1:0-3559 GCA_031386565.1 Candidatus Omnitrophota bacterium | reverse complement strand
GACGCCGATCAAGCAGCTAGCTCAGGTTTCTTCTCCGGATCCGCGGCAGATCGTCATTTAGCCGTGGGATGCCAATGCGCTCAAGGAGATCGAAGCCGCTATACAGAGTTCAAAATTGGGGATCAATCCCAATAATGACGGAAAAGTTATCCGTCTGGTGTTCCCGCCGCTATCCGCGGAACGCCGTGAGGAATTTATTAAGGTTTGTAAGGATATGGCTGAGCGCGGCCGCGTGACCATCCGTTCCCTGCGTCGTGATGCGAATGAAAAAGCAAAAAAGATGCAAGGCGAAGGCCATGTGAGTGAAGACGAAAAATTCAAGACCGAAGAAGAAGTGCAGAAAATGACCGATCGTTTCATCAAAGAGATCGATGCGACACTTGAGAAAAAAAGCAAAGAATTGCGTGAAGTTTAATAGAAATTGTTCTTTCTGATTTATTGACCCACTAGCTCACCCGGTAGAGCACCACCCTTTTAAGGTGGGGGTACCGCGTTCGAGTCGCGGGTGGGTCATTTTCTTTCATGCTTGGGCGGGTGGCGGAACTGGTAGACGCGCATGCCTTAGGAGCATGTGGGGCGACTCGTGGAGGTTCAAGTCCTCTCCCGCCCACTAAAAAAGACTTGAAAACAGCTAAAAAAGCTTGAGTAGTTGACAAAAGTTGTTTTATAAATAAGATAGTTGTTTCAGAATAGTTCTTTAAAATAAGTGCTTAAGTTAATCCAAGCGACGTGTTGCAAAGCAACACGAAAGGGGTGTGGGGAAAAACTTTCCCCATGCTTTCGGGGTAACAGCGAGCCGAAAGGCGAGCGCCATAGGGGGCAGAGCCCCTTTGGAAAATTCGCCCCGGCTTGAGATGCGAAGCGAATTTTGCGGCGGTAATTCAGTTGGTAGAATGCCACCTTGCCAAGGTGGATGCCATCGGTTCGACCCCGATCCGCCGCTCCAATGTTTTTTTAGTATTTCTAACAGATTCATTGCTTCACATTATTTCTTCCCGGAGGTTTCATGAAAATCACTGAGTTTTTGTGCAAGGCAGCCGTGGTGGGCGACTTAAAAGCCACGTCGAAGCCGGAAGTTATCGCTGAAATGGTCGGTTTATTGGTCGAAGGCGGTGCGTTAGAAAAAAAGCACAAGAATAAAGTGATTGATGTCCTGATGGCGCGCGAGGCTCTTGGCTCAACGGCGATAGGACAGGGTATCGCGATCCCTCACGGGAAATCCGATGCAACCGATAAATTGGTCGCGGCTTTGGCGATCAGCAAACACGGTGTAGCATTTGATTCTTTGGATGGAGAACCCGCCAATATTTTCTTTTTGTTAGTAGCGCCAGTAGATTCTGCCGGACCTCATTTAAAAGCCCTTGCCAGAGTTTCACGGTTATTAAAAGATAAATTTTTCCGTGATTGTTTAAAGAATTCAAAAACAAGCAAAGATATCTTGGAATTAGTCTCCCGCGAAGATTCGCGGATCGGTTAGTTTTATCCTTTGCCATCATGCCAAATAATAATTTTTCTAAATGGCTTTATCCCGGGATGCGGGTTAAACGCTGGATGTTCGCCTCCCTTTTTGGTGTTTTGGTCGTTGGTTTCGGTTCTATTTTTACGGTCAGCCCCTATCTCTTTGTCAGCCGTCTAGGCATCATCATCATCATTTGTGGTATTGTGTTCATCGTTCTTGGCATGGGTAAAATGACCGTGTCCTTGATCACCCTATTCTTGCCCCAGCGTGAGAGGGATATCGTGAATATTCTCTATCAGCGCCGTTATTTGGAGCGCGGACCGAGGATCGTGGCCATCGGGGGCGGGCAGGGTTTATCTCATTTATTGCTTGGTTTAAAGGAATATACGTCGAATTTAACGGCCATTGTGACGGTTGCTGACAGTGGCGGATCTTCTGGGCGATTGCGTGAAGAATTCAATATCGTGGCTCCCGGGGATATTCGTAATTGTTTGGTGGCGTTAGCGGATGCACCGGCCTTGATGGGGGAGTTGTTCCAATACCGTTTTCTGGAAGGCGGTGGTTTGAAGGGTCATAGTTTCGGGAACTTGTTCTTGACGGCGATGATCCAGCTGACCGGTGGAGATTTTCAAAAAGCGATCGAGGAATCCAGCAAGGTTCTAGCGATTCGCGGCAAGGTTATACCTTCGACCGTTTATAATGTGCAATTAGTAGCGGAATATATGGATGGATCAATTCTCGAGGGAGAGGCGTTGATCCCGGATAAGAATATGCCGATCAAGAGGGTTTTTTTAAGACCTGAGAATGCTAAGCCGACCCCTGAAGCGATCACCGCTATTGCTGAGGCGGACATCATTGTCATGGGACCGGGAAGTTTATACACGAGCATATTATCTAATTTAATCATTTCTGGAATGTCGGATGCTATTGTAAAATCAAATGCATATAAAATATATGTCTGTAATGCGATGACACAAAAGGGGGAATCAACGGATTTTACCGCAGGAGATCACGTCCATGCGATCATTGAGCATACGCATCCTAGATTGATCAATGCCTGTATCATCAATAATGCGGTTGTTCCCGAAAAAGCATTGGCACGCTATCGCGACCAGGGTTCTTATCCGGTTGTCCCGGATGTGGACAGGATAAGGGAGATGGGGTATAAGTTGGTGGCGACCGATCTGTTGAGTGTGGCGGATTATGTCCGTCATGATTCCAAGAAATTGACCCAGGCGCTGATCAAGCTGATCGAAACCCAGCGGGTCATTAAAAGGTAATGTGATGCCGATCATCGAGAAAAAGATAGTGGTGGCAAATAAAAAAGGGCTGCATGCCAGACCGGCGGCGATGTTCGTTCAGATGGTGACCAAATATGATGTGCAGGTGACTGTCGCTAAAGACGATGAGAAGGTCAATGGTAAGTCTATCATGGGTTTATTGACGCTGGGTGCTGTATTTAATACCCCACTGACGGTCACCGTTGAGGGTAATGAGGCAGAAGCCGCGATGAACGCCTTTGAGGTTTTTTTAAGTAAACAAGAGGAAGAGTTCCTGACATGAGCGAGCTTGTTTTAAAAGGGATCCCTGCAGCAAGCGGCATTGCTTACGGACCGGCTTTTATTTTGGACAGCCAGGAATTCATTGTCCCTAAACGCAACATATCTGAAGATGAAGTAGAGTCTGAGATCGCCCGATTTCAAGAAGCTCTGGATCAGACCCGTCGAGAGATTATGGATATCAAGAATCGCATTGAAAAGGACCTGGGGGCTGCTCATGCTCAGATCTTTGAAGCGCATTTGATGGTTTTGGAAGATCCGATGCTTTTCGATCAGGTGGTCAAAGCGGTGCGTGATGAAAAACAGGGGTCGGATTATGTTTTTTCCCAGGTGATCAGGTCTTATATGCAGGCTTTATCAAAGGTTCAGGATGAATATCTGCGTGATCGGGCGACCGACATGAATGATATTGCTAAGCGGGTGCTCAAGCATTTGATGGAAGAAAGCCGGTGGCATGATTTCGAGAATTTTCAGGGAGAATTAGCCGTTGTCGCCCATGACCTTTCGCCTTCCGACGCGGTGAGCATGTATAACAAGAAGA
>JANNCL010000099.1:0-2836 GCA_031386565.1 Candidatus Omnitrophota bacterium | reverse complement strand
ATTTGTGAGTTTTACTTCAAACATAACTAGGCAGATGAATGTAATTAAACCCGATAATATAAGATTATGAAAGACTCATTAGAAAACAACAAAGCAGTAATATACGCCCGAGTATCTTCTAAAGAACAGGAAGAAACCGGCTACTCTTTACCAGCTCAAGAGAGATTAATCGAGGAGTACGGCAAGCGAAAAGATTTGGAAATAGACAAGGTATTTTCAGTAGCTGAGTCCGCTAGTGGCAAAGTGCAACGAGAGGTTTTTACAGAAATGATGGGTTATGTAAGTAAAAAGAACATCAAGCTTATTCTCTGTGAAAAGGTGGATCGGATGAGTAGAAACTTTAAGGAGGCTCTGGTTATAAATGATTGGCTTGAGGCTGATCCTAATCGACAGGTCCACTTTGTTAAACAAAACTTAGTCGTACACAAAGGGTCAAAGTCTGATGACCGTTTTAGGTGGGATATTGAGATTGTGCTAGCGAAAAAGTATATTGCTAATTTGTCAGAAGAAGTTCGTAAGGGTCAGGCTGAGAAGATACGTCAGGGATGGATGCCCACTAAGCCTGCTTTGGGTTACATGACTGTCGGTGAAAAAGGTCATAAAACTCATAAAATTGATCCTGACGTGGCTCCCTATATAAAACAAATGTTTACTCTGTATGCTACGGGTAACTATTCTCTCAAAGCATTGGAAAGTAAGATGTATGAACTAGGCTTAAGGAGCAGACATAAGGGTAAGGTTAACAAAAGTCTAATCCATAGGATGCTCAGTGATCCATTTTACTACGGTAGTTTTGGGTGGAAAAATGAGCTATATAAAGGCAAGCAAGAGCCAATTGTTAGTAGAGACCTTTATGACCAGGTGCAAATCAAGCTCAATCGTGTTTGTGGTCCTTATAAGACAAAGACGGAAGTTGAATTGCGAGGAAAGATATTTTGCGGTAACTGCTCAAAGACTATTACTTGGGAAAGTCAGAAAGGTAATTCTTATGGAGGGTGCAAACAATGTAAGGCGCAGATCGCAAGGGATAAGAAGTATATCCGCCAAGAAGACTTGGAGGACTCTCTACTAGCTAATATCGTCTCAATAGCACCTAAAAGCGAGCGAATGGTTGAAATCTTAGAGCAAGCTCTAAAAGAGAGTCATAGCGAAGAAATTGAACTACATGACACTCAGTACCGAGGCATTAATAACCAATTGGTACGTATCCAAGAAAGGATGAGGACCATGTACGACGACAAACTAGACGGGAGGATTACTGGTGAGATGTACGATGACCGTATCAAACAGTTTGGTGAAGAAAAAGAAATGCTACTACACTCACTTCAAAAACTTGAGGCAGATAATACTCAGTACTACAAAGTCGGCTTTGCAATTCATGAGTTAGCTTTATTGGCCAAAAAGATTTATCTAAGTGAGAAAGCTTCGGTTGAGGAGCGTAGACTACTATTATCTTATGCATTCTCGAACGTCACCGTATTACGCGGAGAAATAAAGGTGGAATACACAAAACCCTTCAATTTCTTGGCGGAATGGATGCCCCAGGTAAATAAGGTTCTCGAACTGGAGAAAACCCTTGTAAATAAAAGACAAGAGACACCTTTCGGTGCCTTTCATCCTACTTTGCTCCGCACCTGGGACGATGTTCGGACTGCAATAATGGAGAATAAACAAGCTGGATTCTTGTGATAATAAAGAAACCACCCAAGAGAGTGATTTCTCTTCGGTGGGATTTGCGCTATTTACACCAGTTGCTCTTATCAAGTGTGAAGATTAGAGTGTTGTGTTCGCTGCCGTTTCTGATGCATTTTGTTTCAGTTTTTGCACATTCATTGAAACCCAGTCTTTTGGGGATAGCGGCGCTTTTGACGTTTTCTTCGGCACATTTGATTACAATCCTTTTCAGATTAAGTGTTTCAAACCCGTACTCGATGCACGCTCTTACATAGGACGTCATAAGGCCACGGCCACTGTAGGTTGAAAGCAACCAGTAGCCAATTTCTCCTTCGCCATCTGCTAGGCTGATGAATCCAACAGATGCAACAAATTCGCCATTCCACGTTCCATAGAACGAAGCCTGTCTCTTTTGTTCGAAACCCTCAATCCGCATGACGAGGTTTTTGCGAGTGTCTTCCGCTGAAGAAATAGAATCTACCCAAGGAAGCCAAGTCCGCAAGTGCTCTCTATCTTTATCAATGAGACTAAATATTTCTGGTGCTGTTGTCAGGTGTGGTAGAACGAGCGAAAGTGAGTTGTCGATTTTGATTTCAAAAATAACGGGTTTCATTTTTTATCCTTATGTAATGGGAATCTCATTTTATTATGTAGTATTACTTCAACTATGTCAATGTTTCAATTTTACATAAAACATAACTTACGCGACTAGGTTCGAACTAGTAATTTAGGTATAGAAAAAGACCCAAATAAATTGGGTCTTTTTCATTTGCTCCCCGGGCAGGATTCGAACCTGCGACCAATCGATTAACAGTCGACTGCTCTACCGCTGAGCTACCGAGGAAGGTAGTTACTTTGTACTTGTTTCTAGGCAAGTTGTTGTATTGTACAGAAATCTGGCGGATATTCAACCCGGGGGACGGGGAGGGTGGATTTTTTGGGTTGTGCGGTACAATGGGTGAGTTATTTTAATTCCCGTGCTAAACCTCTACTACAAACCGGGCTGTCCGTATTGCAATCGGGTGCTGGCGGCTAATCAGACGATTGGGGCGGAACTGACACTCCGTAATATTGTCATGGAACCAGCCGCTCGTGCAGAGCTGCTGGCAACAGGCGGTCGTACACAAACTCCGTATTTAGAGGATACCGAGCGAGGGGTTTC
>JANNCL010000091.1:0-2776 GCA_031386565.1 Candidatus Omnitrophota bacterium | reverse complement strand
CCCTATGTATACATACAGCTTTTTGAGCTGAACAATATAGAATTCGGCAAAGCCAATAGCCGTATCGCCCATATCTGGGACATTGCGTATTATTTCCATAATAAAGATATGTTCACCCTGGACCACACGCAATTTTTCAAGCACATGCTCGATCTCACGGGCAATGTCGGGTATATTTCGAGTTATTTCTTTGGGTATATGTTCTTTTTATTAGCAGCCATTGCGATCTGTTTTTCTAAAGACACCAAAAAATGGATCTTTGTAGGAACATTGCTGCTGGTATGGTTCATTAATTTCCCGCGGGATCATTTTAATATTGGCTGGATCGGGCATATTCTGACCGCATTGACGAATCCGTTGGCCATTGTTGTCCGTGATTATAATTTTGCCAGCCTTTGCATTGTTCCTTTTCTCTTGTTTCCCTTGGTCATCCTTGGGGTTAGCGTGATCCTGGATGTTTTAAAGAATAAGGGCGGTGCCTACGCGGGACGTTGGGGATTAGCGTTGTTGCTGGCCATCGTTTTTGCGGCGCTAAATATGACGGGCCAGCCGGCGCAGACCAAAGTTTATTTATATGTTTGCATGGTGATCTCCACGATCGGTGGCACCTTGATCTTTTTATCCCGCCGCAACACTTGGCGGATCGCGGGGGTTGTGCTGTTCGTTTTGCTGTTCGCGTCTGATGCGGCCTTTAGCTGGCGCCAGGTTAAAACACAGTTATTGACCTATCACATCCGGCCGCGCAATGTTCTCTTTAGCGATAAGTTAATGTGGCTGGATTATCAGAATCCTAAGATATTCCCTTTTGTTGATCATTTTGAATTCGAGGATGTGAATGACGGCGATCATAATCCTTATTTGTGGACATTGCGTGAAGCCAATACGGGTTTCTTCCATGTGCTCAATCAAGCGATCGTGTTCGTGCCGCCTGATGGGCATAACCCCAGGCACGTGTCGTATGGGCAATGGTGGAAAGATGATCTAATGAAGAAATATTTTCATGAGAATGATCAGGTCTTTTTCTTTGCGAAGTACGGGGTGCAGGATCAGCCGGAGATCATGCAGGAGATCGTTGGCAGGGGTTTGGCCAGAGATGTTGTTGGCATTGAAGGTCAGCCGGCCAATCTGTTGCCCTATATCCCGGATGCCATTAGGCCTTTAGCGCCGGTGCCGGATGGATGGACGGTCAGTGTCATGACGGGGCTCATGGATTTTTGGGATCGTTTTGATTATGACGGCCGGATGATGGTCTGGAATTTCAAGGTCAATGGGCAATTACCGCCGCACATTGCTACGACCGCCTTGATGAAAGACCGATCGGTCCGTTTCGCCATGCAGTTAGCCAACGGCAAGAATTTGGAACTTGATCCTGTGCAAGGAGGGTTTGTTCAGCCGCTGTCCTTTGATATGCAAAATATCAAAGAAGGGGAGGTCAGGGTGGCACTGCCGATCGATACCTCTTTTTCCGGGGCTAAGGGAGTATTATTGCTTAAAACTAATCCCGTGTTCGGTTTGTTCTCCATTATTAAACACAGTAATGATCGGATGGTATTCCGTTACAATGCGCCGGATAATGGCTGGTTGGGGATACATTTGCCCTATGACCGCAAATGGCGCATCACCATGGACGGCAAGCCAGTGCGGTTTTGGCGCATGAATCGGTCTTTCATGACCGTGCCGATCACCCAAGGTTCGCATCAAGTGGCGGTGGAGTATGATCCGTTCTCTTGGCTTCGCTGGGGATTGTTCGCGGCGCTGATCGCCGCGTTGGCATCGTTCTTCGCCTTTTTTATCGCGGCGATACGCATAGAGGAGAAATCATGAAAAAACATCTTTACCAGATCCTGATCGCCTGGGCTTTATCACTGATCGTCGCCGCTTTGATCGTTCCGGATCTTTTTATATTCAGGCACATAACATTCTTAGCTGCCCATGATTCGGAATCGCCTTTTCACAATATCTTTGCGTTGATCAATCAATGGTCTAACGGCGGATTCAGCATTTTTAACAGGTATGATCAATTCAGTATGGCCTATCCGCATACCACGAGCGGCGTATATACGGTGTCGAATGTGCTGACCGCTTTATTGTATTTATGCTGCGCTCCGTTTATGTCATCGCAGTCGGAAGGGTATCAGACCGTTTATATCCTGGGATTCCATGGTTTTACCATGCTGTTGCGTGTCGTCGGAGGATACCTGTTGTTGTCCAGATTCAAATTGAATAAATATGTGATCTTAATATCTTTGGTCATCCTTAACACATTGTTGTCCTTGGCCATTTACCAGGGTTTATTGACGAATAATCTCTATAGTTACTTTCCTCTGCTCATGTTCTTTATCATTAGTTTTGTGCAGGATGGCAGATTGGGATATTTATTGGCGGCGTTCTTGGTCTTTATGATCGCGGCGTCCAATTCGATGATCATTGCGTTGGGGTATTTTTATGAACCGGTTCATTTTTTTACCCTAAGCTGCCTTGTCTGGGCTTTGTGTATAAAGAGTTATCGCCGTTGGGGTTTATGGGCTCAAATAAAGCAGCGCCGGGCATTGGTGCTGGGGACTGTGGTCCTTGGCGTATTGATCGTGCTGCCGAGTGTTTGGATGGCTAAGATCATGAGTACGGATTTCTTTGTGGCGGAGTCTGGTATCGGCGGGACACATGGACGATTATTGAACATTATTCATCGGATGAATTATTTTACCCTCCCTGAGCCAAGTTTTGATAAGCCTTCCCGTTTTTTTATGGAGTCACTCAATTTCTTGGATAATCGCTG
>JANNCL010000084.1:0-15815 GCA_031386565.1 Candidatus Omnitrophota bacterium | reverse complement strand
TAACGCTTGATCTCTTTGCGACTCATCATAAAAACATCCTTGTCTTGATCCATACGCCTCCTTGCTTTGCGCTTGGATCATCTTACAACTAGGACATTCTTATTTTGGTGAATTAGGACAATTCTATTTTGGTATTACATAATCTTCACTCGGCTGTTTAGGCCCGCTGTAACTTGCTGTTAAATCGTCCGTAGGTAAAATAGATGATCAAGCCGATGGCTTGCCATATTAAGAGGCGCCACCAAGTTTCGCCGTCTAGGGAGGTCATCATGGCTAGACAGACGATGATCCCTAGAAATGGGAAGAGCGGGAAACAGGGGGTGCGATATGGTCTTGGCAATAAGGGCTGAGTATAGCGCAGGACCATCACGCCGGCACAGACGATGATGAATGCGAGTAAGGTGCCGATCGAGGTCATGTGGCCGAGCTTTGAGATCGGGAAAAATCCAGCGAAGAAGCTGACGAAGAACATGAAAAGTATATTCGACCGCCAGGGCGTGCGCCACGTTGGGTGGATGTCGCTAAACATCTTGGGTAATAAGCCGTCGCGGGACATGGAATAAAAAATACGCGATTGCCCAAGAAGCATGACTAAAATAACCGAAGTGAACCCGGCGATGATCCCGCCTTTGATCAGCATTTGCAGCCATGGGTACGGTGTTAAATTGATGGCGGTCGCGACCGGCGCGGCATCCCCGCGCATATCTTGATAATTGACCATCCCCGTCAGCACAAATGAGAACGCCAAATAAATAATCGTACAAATGACTAACGACCCCAAAATGCCGATCGGCACATCGCGCTGGGGATTCTTCGATTCCTGAGCGGTGGTGGAAACGGTGTCAAAACCGATATAAGCAAAAAAGATGATCCCCGCGGCGCGCATGATCCCGGAAATGCCGAACTCCCCGAACTTGCCCGTATTCTCCGGTATAAAAGGAACATAGTTGGAAGGGTCGATATAGTGAATACCCACAGCAACAAAGGTAACGACCACTAGCAGCTTCACCACCACAATGAATGAATTGACCCACGCACTTTCTTTAATACCGATCATGAGCAATAAAGAAACCAACACAATGATGATCATCGCGGGAATATTAACAATCCCATGCGCGGCGCTGCCGTCGGCTAAGGTGATCGCGTCAAAAGGACAAGCGGTATATTGCGCGGGCAAATGAATGCCTAGGTCATGCAGGAAAGAACCAACATAGCGCGACCAGCTAACCGCGACCACCGAGGAGGCAACGGCATATTCTAACACCAGATCCCAGCCGATGATCCAGGCGACGAATTCTCCCATCGTGGCATAAGAATAGGTGTAGGCGCTGCCTGCCACCGGGATCATGGATGCCAATTCACTGTAACACATCCCCGCAAACGCACAGCCAACAGCGGCGACCATAAAGGAAAGCACAACGGCAGGCCCGGCATTCTCCGCCGCGGCAATGCCGGTTAAAGAAAATAATCCGGCACCGATGATCGCCCCGATCCCAAGCGATACTAAGCTCCAGGGCCCGAGCGTTCTTTTTAAAGTATGCTCTCCGGTGGTGGAATCATTGATGATGCGCTCGATGGGTTTTTTGGCGAATAAGTTCACGTGTGGCGTCCCTTTCTGTAAAAGAACCAATATGACAGCCGTTCAAGGGGTAGGGCAAGTTCAGGAGGAGCGAAACGTCCCCCGTCACATGCGGCCCCAATGAAAACGAACCAACTAGATTTTCTTAAAGCAACCACCGTTGTTAAACAAACCTGTGCATGTGTTGCGGGGGCTGGGGGGGTTGAGCTCCGATGGAAGCTTGCCCTGGCCCTTGAACTCATGCTCGCTCACGAACTTGCCCTGCCCCTTAACATCAACGATCTTACTATAACTCCGCTAAAATTTTCTGTGCCGCGTCTTTGGGATCCGCTTCCGCGACAATAGGACGACCTACCACCAAGTAATTGCTGCCCGCTTCAAGTGCTGCTTTGGGTGTCGCTACTCTTTTTTGATCGCCGACATCCGCGCCGGCCGGGCGTATGCCGGGGGTGACGATCACAAAATCTTTGCCTAAGGCGCTACGCACCATGGCCGCTTCTTCAACGGAGGCCACAATGCCGTCCAATCCGCAATCCTTCGCCCTGCGCGCGCGTTCTAACACAATGCTATCGGTGTCTTTAGTCCTGGCGGTGCTGGTCAACACGGTGACTCCGACGATCAACGGGCGCGCGACCTTCAATAATGCCGCTTGCTCTTTGGCGGCATTGGCCGCCGCCTGCATCATTTCCGCTCCGCCTTGCGTATGAACAGTGAGCATGAACAAAGGCGCGAAATCCTTATCCGCATTGGGCGCGACGCTTAATGACACCGCGCTTTTAACCGCACTGGCGACGGTATTTGGGATATCATGGAATTTAAGATCTAAGAAAACTTTTTTACCCTTGGCCTGAACATAGCGTGTAACAAAAGGACCATAGGCGGTGAATAATTGTGAGCCGATCTTAAAAATATCGACACTATCACTAAGCGCATCGATGAGTTTCTGGGCTTTTTCAAAAGTATCTACGTCTAAAGCAACGATCAGCGGATTATGTTTCATTGTTGCACGCTACCTATCAGGTCTTTGATATCGTCGATCTTATTTTCTGTCATATAGGCCTCGATCCCCTCCAGCACTTCCAGCGGCGCGCGAGGATTGATGAAATTCATGGTGCCGACCGCGACCATGGAGGCCCCGGCAATAATGAATTCCAGCGCGTCCGAAGCGCTGGCAATGCCGCCCATGCCGATGATAGGGATCTTGATGCGATTATAGACTCGATTGACCATGGCCACCGCGATCGGGCGTATCGCCGGGCCGGAAAGGCCGCCGGTATAATTGCCGATCTTGGAACGGCGGGTCTTGATATCGATCGCCATGGCGGTGAACGTATTGACCATACTGACCGCGTCCGCCCCGCCTATTTCCGCGGCTAACGCAATATCACTGATATCGGTGACATTTGGTGATAATTTGGTGATGATGGGATATTTTGACAAAGCTTTAACGGCCTTGACCAACGTTTCCGTTGCTTGCGGATCTTGCGCGACTAAGGTTTTGTGATTTAAGTTCGGACAGGATAAATTGAGTTCTACGGCGGCAATACCTTCCTGCTGATTTATTTTTTCAATGATGCTTAAGAATTGTTCCGGACTATGGCCTAGGATGCTCACCATGAGCGGCACGCCGATCTTCTTAAATGAAGGCAGTTTATCGGCGAGAAATGCGTCGATGCCCGGATTCTCGATGCCGATGGCATTGATCATTCCCGACGGTGTTTCCACAATGCGCACCGGCTTGTTCCCAACCTGTGCCAGCAAGGTCACGGTCTTAGGAACGATCGCCCCCAAACGTTTGACTTCTTCCAGGTCGAAATAACGTTCCGCATGACCAAAGGTGCCGGATGCGACCGTTACCGGATTCTTAAACTCCGTACTGCCTATATTAACCGAGATCTTCATCAATGGAACTTAACCTCTTCTAAAGGAAAAGCCGGCCCGTCGTAACAGACCGTCTTGAAACCTTTGGTCGTTTCTATAGAGCACCCCAAACACGCGCCCAGACCGCAGGCCATGATCTCTTCGCACGCCGCCTGGCCTTTTAAGCCGTTCTTCCCGGCAAAATCCTGCACGGCCTTCATCATTGGATTAGGGCCGCAAGTATAAACAAATGTTGTCTTGGGGTCTATGCGAATCTTATCGAACAGCCCGCTGACGCGGCCTTTGAAGCCGACCGAACCATCGTCGGTGGCGATATGGACTTTAACACCGTTGTCCTTGAATTCCTTGAGCGGATAAACATGCGCGCGGGTGCGGCCGCCATAGATAAGCACCAGCTCGTATTTCAACGTTTTTAACAGATCGGATAAGATCAGCATTGGCGCAACGCCGATGCCGCCGGCGATCATCACCACCTGTTTGGTCGTCTGGAGCGGCATGACAAAGCCCGTGCCCAAAGGTCCCAAAATATCGAGCGTGTCTCCCTTGGCCTTCAATGACAATAATTTCGTGCCCGGCCCTTTAACATCATAGAAGATCTCCACATGTTTTTGGGCACGATAAACGCTAAAAGGACGACGGAAAAAAGGCTCAAGCCCTGCCTCGTTGGTGCGGATGTGCACGAATTGTCCCGGCTTGACCGTTTTAATGATCTGCGGGGCATCAAACACTAAACGCCAATACTGCGGGCATAATTGTTCGTTGCTGACAACCTTATAAATATTCTGTATTGTTTCCATATCTTGAGAAAGTATAACAAATTACCCTTCACTTTGCACCAGACATTCAATAAACCACAACAGGGTACCCTGAATCAGATACGACCAAGCCTTTCAAACAGCCGAAGTGCTTATCTTGGTTCAGGGTTACTTCTGACATTGCCTGCAATAAAACGTACTTCTTCCGCCTTGCACCAAGCGCACGATCGGGGCCTTGCAGACCAGGCAGGGTTCATTAGCCCTGGCATAAACCTTGATCGCTTTATTGAAATTTCCTTTTTGCCCCGTTCCGTCGCGGTAATTGCGCATCGATGATCCGCGCAGGTCGATCGCTTGCTGCAGGACCTGATGCGTTATTTTAAGCAAAACCGGGATCTCCGACGGCTTAATGCGGTTGGCCAAGCGTGTCGGACTGATCTTGGCCCTGAAAAGGATCTCGCTGGCATAAATATTGCCGATGCCGGCCACAAAACAATGGTCTAACAAAACGTTCTTGATCGGCCGTGCTGTTTTACTAAAATACAGAGCGATATACTTGGCATTAAACGCCGTATCAAAAGGTTCCGGCCCGAGCTTATTCAAATGGGCGATGCTGCCAAGGTCGTTGACAACGCGCAATTGGCCAAAAACCCGCTGGTCATTGTATAACAGCACATCTTTATTCAGCCCAAACCGTAAGCGGGTATGCTTATCTTCTTTGCCGTTAACGATCATTTGGCCGGTCATCATCACTTGCACGACCAGAAATTCCTGCCCGCTTAAAACAATGATCAGTGCCTTACCCCGCCTAATAACACGCACGATCTTTTTATCTTTCAAACGATCAACAAAATCCTCAACCGGCTGACGCAGCACCCGCGTATCCATTACATCAACGGATACAAAGCGCTGGCCTACGATGCATTGTTCCAGATCCCGGCGGATGGTCTCGACTTCAGGAAGCTCAGGCATTCAGTTTTTTGATGATCTTCTTTATTTTTTCTTCTGCTTCTTCAATATTCTTAACATCGATCATGCCTTCAATATTCCAGTTGCCCAGATCAATGACCGGACGCCCGTAGACCAAGGCATAACAGATCTCAGAATTCGTCCCATAGCTCCCCGGCAATGCCACCACGATATCAGCACAGCAGGCGACAATGGTGTTACGGGCATAACCGATCGAGGTGGGCAGCGCGATATCGATGTGAGGATTAGCATCATCCTTGTCTTTGCCTGGTAAAATACCGATCGTTAAGCCGCCAGCCTTCTTAGCCCCCTCAGCGGCCGCTTCCATGGCCCCGCCTAAACCGCCGCAGACTAGCACACAATTAAGGGAAGCGATCATTGCCCCGACCTTCTTAGCAAGATCTTCGACCTTAGTGCTGATGGAACTGCCTCCGATAACGGAGATCATGATCTTCTGTTTACGCATAACTCTTTCCTTTTAAAAACGCGCCCGGCGGGATTCGAACCTGCATCAACAGCTCCGGAGGCTGTTGCCTTATCCATTAGGCCACGGGCGCAAAACGAGACTTCTACGTTTTATTGCGGGGGTCTCGTTTTCCAAAGGGGCTCTGCCCCTATGGCGCTCGCCGCATTTGCGGCTCGCTGTTACCCCGAAAGCGTGGGGGAAGATTTCCCCCACACCCCTTTCGTGCTGCTTCGCAGCACATCGCAAACCTCTTACATTCACACTTGCTTTAATTAAACAATTCTTCTTCCGTATTTATTTCTTATATACAACTTTCCCGGCACAGATCGTAGTGCAAATCTCGCCCGTCAAAGTCCAGCCGATGAAAGGGGAATTCTTGGACTTTGAGACAAAGCCTTCTTTGGTGACCTTCCACTCTTTATCGGGATCAATGATAACAATGTCCGCATCAAAACCTTCTTTGATCACGCCTTTATTTGTTAAACCAACAATGCGCGCAGGTGCGGCAGACATTTTATCGACTAATTTTGGTAAGTCAATAAGGCCGGGCTTTACCAATTCTTTGATCGATAATCCGAGCGATGTTTCCAGGCCGATCAATCCGAACGGAGCACCATCAAAACCTACTTCTTTGTCTTCATTCGTATGCGGCGCATGGTCGGTCACGATGCAATCAATGGTCCCGTCGACAATGGCGGCTTTGACCGCATCCACATCTTCTTGGGCGCGCAGCGGTGGATTTACTTTCGTCGATGTATCAAATCCCGCACAGGCTTCATCCGTTAAGGCGAAATGATGCGGACATGCTTCGGCGGTGACTTTAATGCCCTGACGCTTCGCCTGCCGGATCAATTCCATCGAACGTTTTAAGGACATGTGACACAAATGCACTTTGGCATCTAGATAATTCGCTATCTCGATATCACGCGCCACGGTCACCGTCTCAGCTATGCCGGGATCACCCTTTAAACCGATGCGCGTGGACACCGCCCCTTCATTCATCACACCGCCGGCCGTCAATAACGGGTCCTGGCAATGTTCGATGATCAGAAGGTCAAGCATCTTGGCATATTCCATCGCTAAACGGAACAAGCGGCTGTTCAAGACCGATTTCCCGTCATCAGAAAGAGCTAAACATCCCGCCGCTTTAAGTTCCGACATATCGGTCAACTCGCCATCATTTTGTCCCTTGGTAATAGCGCCGATAGGATAGACATTGCACAAACCAACCCTCTTCGCCTCGCGGATGATGAATTCAACGACCATGGCATTGTCGGTTACGGGAGTGGTGTTGGGCATACAAAAGATCGACGTGAATCCGCCTTTGACCGCGGCTTGCGATCCTGTTTCAATGGTCTCTTTATCTTCCCGTCCCGGCTGACGCAAATGGACATGGATATCAATTAACCCCGGAAGCACCTTACGGCCCTTAGCATCCACGACCTCATGTTTATCCACCGCGATCGCCGCCGCTATCTTTACGATCTTCCCGTCCTCACACAAAATATCGACGGGAGTATCCCATATCTTATCCGCATTAACGATTGTTGCGTTCTTAATCAATAGTCCCATCTTATTCCGCCTTTGTCCCTAAGACCAGATACAGAACGGCCATGCGCACCGCCACCCCGTTGGTCACTTGATCTAATATCACCGATTGCTTACCGTCCGCCACTTCCGCGGAAAGCTCAACCCCGCGATTGGTCGGCCCCGGATGCATGACGATCAGGTCGCTTGAGCCTTCGCATAATTTCACCGCGTTGATCCCGAACAATCGCCCATATTCGCGCAGCGACGGAAGGAACTTATCCTGCTGGCGTTCTTTTTGCAGGCGCAGCGCAATAATGGCATCCGATCCTTTAATGACTTTTTTGATATCATAACACACATCCACGCCCATCTTTTCCACCCCGCGCGGTATCAATGTTGCCGGCCCGCATACGGTCACCTTAGCCCCTAATTTCGTCAAGCCCCAGATATTGGAACGCGCCACGCGGGAATGCAGGATGTCGCCGACAATGCCGACCTTTAGGCCTTCGATGCGGCCGAACTTTTCTTTTAGTGTGAACATATCCAACAGTGCCTGGGTCGGATGCTCGCGCATGCCGTCCCCCGCGTTAATAACAGAACAATTCAAACCGTCGGCTAAGATCATGGGCGCGCCCGATGAACCGTGGCGGACGACCATGGCGTCAACGCTCATGGCTTCAATGTTTTTCGCGGTGTCCAACAGTGTCTCCCCTTTGGAGGTCGAAGAGACATTGGCCGCGATATTCAGCGTATCCGCGGATAAACGTTTGGCGGCCAGTTCAAAAGAAACCCGGGTCCGGGTCGAAGGTTCAAAAAATAAGGTAACAACCGTCTTGCCGCGCAGCGCCGGCACTTTCTTCACATCGCGCGAGGAAACCTCTTTGAATGATTTGGTTGTTTCTAAAACAAGCTCGATCTCTTCTCTGGTCAGATCAGCTAACCCTAATAAATGTTTGCGTGTCCAGGTGCTCATAGATTTAGCCCTGCCTGCCGGCAGGCAGGCTCCACGACCACGGCGTCGTTCTTGCCGTCGGTCTCACTTAGATCGACCTTCACATTCTGGTCTTTCGACGTCGGGATATTCTTGCCGACAAAATCCGCCCGGATAGGCAATTCGCGATGCCCGCGATCAACCAAAACCGCCAGCTCGATCCTCGCTGGCCTGCCAAAATCCGTCAAGGCATCCAGCGCCGCGCGAATGGTGCGACCGGTATAGAACACATCATCGACTAAAACAATGCGCTTGCCCGTGATATCAAAATCAATGAGCGTCTCGCGTACCAGCGGAACACTGCCGACCGAAGTTAAATCATCACGATATAGGGTAATGTCTAAAATACCCACCGACACTTTGATCTTCTCAATGTCTTCAATGGCTTTACATAAACGATTGGCGAGGGTGACCCCGCGGGTGCGGATACCGACTAAAGCTAATTGGGAGCTGTCTTGCTTCTCGCAGATCTCATGGGCCATGCGCATGATGGCACGGCGAATTGCTTCTTGATCTAAAACAGGATGAACCATACAAATCCTTCCCGGCCTCTCCGTGCCGAATTAAAGGGCGAGTCCTAAACCCAACGTGGTTTAGGGCTCCATTTATCTGTAAAAACATAACACTATTTCCCTAAGTACGCAAGATTTTAAATTTGATTTTATAGTTTTATTATGTTATTATTTTAGTAATGGAGGAAAATTTATATGACCACAAAAACAAACTTAAATATCACCTTAGATAAAGAATTGATCCAGCTCATTGATAGCGACCGCGGCCAGGCGCCGCGCTCGTCTTTCATTAATGCCATTCTGATCAAATTCTTCAAAAAAAATCATGCCATCTTTGACTGGGGAGAAGAAACTAAATTGGCCGATGAGGACATCAAAAGCGGCAAGGTCAAGAAATTTACCAGCAAGAATGAGGCCATGAAATGGCTCAAGAGCTGATATTCACCGAACGTTTTAAGAAAAACTTCAAAAAATTGCCTCGTTCCATTCAACAGCAATTCGACCATAAGCTGGAATTATTCCTATCCAACCCCCGACACCCCTCTTTAAACATACACCGTTATCATGGCGTGGAGGCGGTGTGGGAAGCGTATATATCCAAGCAATACCGATTCACGTTCTCATTTACCCCTGAAAACATTATATTCAGGAACATCGGCCCGCATCAGATCATCGATAGCGGGGATGTTTAAAATCTTTCTCTCCCTCTTGCCTTTCACCCAATGTATTGTATACTTTAAATATGAAACAACGTCTCCTGTTCACTCTTGCCCTCGCCGTTATATCTATCCCCCTTATAGCTTATGCCGGCACCTTGACCATGACCACCTATTACCCGGCACCGACAGGCAATTATGATGTCTTAAGTGCCAACAGTGTCGGCATTGGTACCTATGCCTATGTGGGCTCACAACTTCAGGTTAGCGGACAAGGGACGGGATACGGCATCATTGGCAATTCAGGCTGCGGCAATGGGTATACCGGCCTTCGATTAGCCGGGTCTGCTATGGGTGGATGCGCTAATTACAACATGCTTGCCAGCAATAATGATAATAACCTCTACCTTAACCATGCCGCAAACGGATGGATGTTTTTTAGGCAGGGAAACGCAACTCAAATGCTCATAGATGAAACCGGCAATCTTGGTATCGGCATTGGGGATGTTGCTCCGGGCTATCGCTTGCTTGTCAATGGATCCATCCACTCCTCGGCCGCAAAAAACGAATTAACCTATAGCGGCGGAAATCTGGCCAGCACATACTACGATGTTGCCGGCGAACACATCGGTTCTATCAGCACTTATGGGTATCGTTCTATATGTGCTGGCAATAATAGCGGAGAATGCACTGGCAACGGAGGCATTGTTCTTGGAGTGACGAATGCAAACGCTACAAGCAATATTCCTAATGCCGGCGCAACATTTTTCAATAATGGCGGCAATGTCGGTATCGGAGTAACCGCGCCCGCATATAAACTAGATTTGGGCGGTCTCGCCAATGGAGGAAGTATTGGCTATGGGGAGTCTAGCACCCGAACAGAGCGCAAAGACAATGCCGGTTCAAATTTGAATAATAATGGTACCTTGGTCGCCCAAAGCGGTTTTTATCAAACCGTCGCTCCGGTCAATTACCCCGCAGGCGCGAACTTATGGTGGCATTTATTGGATGTGCGTCACAGCAATCCCGCCAATAATTATGCCATGCAAATTTCCGGATCATTCTACGACCAAGAAATGTTTTTTCGAAAAACAAATAATAACGCCACGCAAGCCTGGAGCCGGATCGTCAACGAAGACGCCAACGGTGTTTCAAAAATATTGAGCGTCTCCCATCCTCTGTATTTTACATCCAGCTGGACCGGCTATGCTAACAACACCACTTCTGAGATCAGCAATGATACCACTGCCTATCAAACTCTTATGCTTGTTGGCAATACATCCGGCGGCGGCGGCATTCGGCGCGTGAGCGTTTGGGACAAGCTTACTGTCAACGGCAATTTTGTCACCACCGGCCTTGTCGGTATAGGATCAGAGCCTGATGCCCGCTTTAAGCTTTATATCAGCGGCGACGTGGGGGTCAACGGCGATATATATAATACCACGGGTGGTTACTATTACGGAGCTCCCGCATCGGATGAGAGGCTCAAAGAGAATATCCACCCCATCACGCATGCCCTGGACAAGGTCAAAGCCTTAAATGGCGTGACGTTCAACTGGAAAAAAGATAAGAAAAAATCCGTCGGCGTCGTCGCCCAGAATGTCGAAAAAGTCTTTCCGGAACTCGTTTATAAGAATAAAGAAGGTATACGTCATGTGCTCTACGAGAACTTAGTCGGCGTACTCATTGAATCCACCAAAGAACAGCAGCAGCAGATCGACGCCCTCAAAAAAGAAGTCGCCGAGTTACGCAAGAAGATCAAATAATCAATTTGCATGGTTGTACGATATATTGTACAATAGCTACAGTTGGTTTCTTTACATCTTTACAAAACTCGGGAGAACACCATGACAACCATGACCTACAGCTATGCCAGACAACACTTAAACGAAGCCATGAAAAAAGCATGCGATGACCATGCCCCCATCATTGTTACCAACAAAGATAATAACCATGTAGTGATCATGTCTTTGGAAGATTATGAAAGTTTCCAAGAAACAGAATACCTTTTACGAAGCCCCAAGAATGCCGCAAGACTGCTGGCTTCTATCAAACAGATCGAATCCGGCAAAGGAAAAACTCAACACCTATGAAAATGGATCTTGTTTTCTCGATTAACTCTTGGGATGAATATTTATACTGGCAAGCCAACGATGAAAAAATAGTCGAAAAGATCAACCTTCTTATTAAAGAAATTACCAGAACTCCTTATTCCGGGATCGGAAAACCTGAGCCGCTGCGTCACACACTTTCGGGTTACTGGTCGCGCCGCATAACAGATGAGCATCGCATGGTTTATAAGGTCGACGCCAATAAAATGTTCATCGTCCAGCTGCGTTATCATTATTGATCAGCAGGACAAATTCGCCTCGGGGGGGATTCTTTTCGAAGTGTTCGCGCAATTCTTTCGCGCTTCCTTTTTTCACTTCCTCAAACTTCTTCGTCAATTCTCTGGCACATACAACAACGGCTTCCGGCAACTCTGCTTCAATGTCCGTGAGCGTCTTAAGCAGGCGGTGCGGGGATTCATAAAAGATAGCAGTGCCGTCAAACGCATTGAGTGCCCCCAACTGTTTGCGCCTGGCGCCGGACTTAACGGGCAGGAATCCTTCGAAGAGAAAACGATGGGCGGGTAAACCCGAAGCGGTCAGCGCCATGATGGCCGCGCATGGTCCCGGAATAGCTTCGATCTTGATACCCTCGGCTTGCGCCGCTTGGATCAAAGGATACCCCGGATCGCTGATCCCCGGTGTTCCCGCGTCGCTGACCAAAGCCACCTTCTTACCCTCTTTTAACTTAGCAATGATATCGCCGGTCTTGCGGTCCTGATTATGTTCAAAGAAACTGATCAGTGGTTTTGAAATTTCATAAGCGTCTAACAAGATCTTGGTATGACGGGTATCTTCCGCGGCGATATAATCTACTTCTTTAAGGATCTCCAGCGCACGCAACGTAATGTCTTTTAAATTACCGATAGGAGTTGAAACGATATACAACATTATTCAACCGTGACGGATTTGGCCAAGTTGCGCGGTTGGTCCACGTCACAGCCGCGTTTGACAGCTACATAATACGCCATTAATTGCAAGGGCAGGACGACCAACAATGGAGATAAGAACTCTTCGATATCCGGGACTTCAAGGCAATAATCGGCGTCTTTATGCACATGCGTGTCTCCCTGAGAGACAACCGCGATGACGGTGCCCTTGCGGGCTTTGATCTCCTGGATATTGGAGACCATCTTCTCATACACATGCGAACGCGGCGCAATGCAGACGACCGCGCGGTATTCATCGATCAAAGCGATCGGGCCATGCTTCATTTCTCCGGCCGCATACCCTTCCGCCGGGATATACGATATTTCCTTTAATTTCAGAGCCCCCTCTAAAGCCGAGGGGAAATTAATATTTCGCCCCAAATACAAAAAACAACCAAAATGCGAATTCGCTTCCGCGACTTTCTGGATCTTCGCGCGCTGCTCTAAAATTATTTTATACAGGTCCGGCACGCGCACGATGTTCTTTAATATCTTATGCGCATCCGCGCTTTTTAAAGTGCCGCGCGAAAGACCTAAATGCAGCGTTAATAAATACATCATCATCAGCTGTGCTGTATATGCTTTCGTCGACGCCACGCCTATTTCCGGACCAGCATGCGTATATAAAGTGCCGTCGGCCTCGCGCGCTAATGACGACCCGATCACATTGCAGATAGCGATCACCGCTGCCCCGCGCCGTTTGGCTTCCTTAACCGCCGCTAAAGTATCCGCGGTCTCGCCGGACTGACTAATGGCGATGATGAGCGTATGCTTATCAACGATCGGGTTGCGGTAGCGAAATTCACTAGACGTGTCAACCTCGACGCTAATACGGGCCATTTCTTCCAGCGCATATTTACCGACCAACCCCGCGTGATAAGCGGTACCGCAGGCTACAATAACGATCTTGCGGAATGCCTTGATCTTTTTTTCCGAAAGATCCAACCCCTCTAAATTCAATTTACCTTTTTTCAATCGCAGGTCCAGCATGTTCTTGATGACCTGTGGCTGCTCATGGATCTCCTTGAGCATGAAATGCGGGAACCCGTTCTTTTGCGCAGCCTCTATTGAAAAGGCCACCGTGTCCACTTTATATTTGATCAATTTACCGTCAAACGTCGATATCAGCACCGCATCTTTTTTGATCTGTGCCATTTCCCCGTCTTTTAAATAAATGACTTTACGCGTGCGTTCGATGATCGCCGGCACATCCGAAGCGATAAAGTTCCCAGTATCGCTTAATCCAATGATCAACGGCGATCCGACCCTGGCCGCGATCAGCACGTCCGGATGATATTTGCAGATGATGCCCACCGCGAACGCGCCCTGCAGTTCATTTAATGTCTTGCGCACGGCACTCGGAAAATCCCCCTTATAGTGCAGCGCCAATAAATGCGCAATGACTTCCGTATCGGTCTGAGAAATGAATTTGAAACCTTTGGCCTTCAAACGTTCTTTGATCTCAAGGTAATTCTCGATAATACCGTTATGAACCACGGCGAACTGGTGTTTGCTGTCTGTATGCGGATGTGAATTGATATCGCTGGGGCCGCCGTGCGTGGCCCAGCGGGTGTGAGAAATGCCGATCGGAGCAAACGGCAATGGATCTTTGGATAACAATGCTTCTAAATTACTTATCTTGCCCTTGGATTTGCGGACAAACAAAACGGCGTCGTTGTTTAACACAGCGACGCCGCTAGAATCATACCCGCGGTATTCGAGCTTTTTGAGGCTATCAATTAAGATTGGCGTCGCATCCTTGACGCCGATAAAGCCCACGATACCGCACATAATCAATTGTACAGACGCCATTGATGGCGTCTCTCCCGACAAACCTGATTACAAAACGCATACAAGACGCCATAAATGGCGTCTCTACACGGATTAATTTGAGGTTGGACGAATATTAATCAACGTAACAGCTTTTTTATAGCTTCCCATCTTACGGGTGAAATAAACTTCCCCGTCCACAGCTGCGGTCAAAGAACTACGACCATTCACGTTAATACCCGGTTTCCAGATCTGCCCTTGACGGGTCAATATGGTGCCGGACTTTACTTTCTGTCCGCCAGAAACCTTAACTCCACGCGTTTCACAATAATATTTACTTGTTATACCACCTACACGACCGCCCATAAAATACTCCTCCTTAACGTCTTTTTCAAAGCCAACACTATAGCGCAACAAGTCTTTTTTGGCAAATACTTTTATTTTTTGCCTCTCCAAAATTTTATCGGCCGGGAAAACTAATCCCAGCCGATAAAAATCAAGGAGTAACGCTCTACAAATTACAATTTATCGACTAATTCCTTATACCCGGCAGCATCCCTTACCTGCGCTTTTTTGCCGTTAATGAAGAATGTCGGTGTGCCGCGCACATCGCTAGTTTGGATCAACTTAGCATCTTCTTCCAATTGAGCTTCATACTTTGCATCGTTCTTTTTTACATCACCGGTCAAACGGTTATAATTTAATCCGGCCTTTTGGGCATATTCCTTAACTTTTGCATCCGAAACATCGGCCCCATTTTCTAGTAAAAGCTCCATCATTTCCTTATATTTGCCTTGTTCACCGGCCGCCATCGTTAATTTTGCCGCTGGACGGGCATTAGGATGGAAAGGAAGCGGAAAATGCTTGATGATCAAGCGTACTTTATCAGGATATGCTTTCAGTGTATCTCTGACGCCCGGATAAAAACGGTTGCAAAAGGGGCATTGCAGATCAGTGAACATGACGATCGTGACCGGCGCGTTCTTCTTGCCCAAGATGACGGAATTACCCACCGGGATATCATACACCTTATTCAGATCCTCTTGTGGCGGCTGTTGCGCCTGCGGTGCGGCTGCAGGGGCAGGGGCCGGCTGCTGCGCGGCCAAAATGATCTTGTCCTCTTTGTCCAGGATCGCTTTCAAAAGACGTTGCTGCAATGTGATCTTATCCGTTAGATCAACGACTTTCTTTTGCAATTCTGTTTGACCGGTCGTTAGTTCCTTGACCTGCATAAAAATAGGCACATTGGCATTACTGACCGTATTATTGATACCAAGCAAAAGGCTTACACCGGCTAAAACCCCTATCAACACCGATAGGATCACTGTAAAAATATTATTCATACCTTCCCTCCTGGTTTATTATAAGTCCATCTTTCCGTACCGCTCTAAAATAAATTTCACATCTTCCCAGCGCCTTCGGCTGTCAAAGACGGCAATGATCAACATATGCCCTTGTTTTTCAACATACCCGATAAAACACGATTGCGCTTGCTGCGTAAATCCTGTTTTCCCATCTACATCTTTTTTCCAATGCATGAACAGTGAGCGGTTATGTGATTTCAGAAAATGCCTGCGCCCATCTTTGGAATAAAGATGTAGATGGGAAAACAGGATTTACGCAGCAAGCGCAATCGTGTTTTATCGGGTATGTTGAAAAACAAGGGCAT
>JANNCL010000083.1:0-5161 GCA_031386565.1 Candidatus Omnitrophota bacterium | reverse complement strand
GGCAACACCAACACCTCCAGGGCATGGTAATTTCACACATCCTCCGGTTGTATACAAAGGTCCTTACGAGTATAGTGTTCCAGGTGCAGCAAAAGATTTTAGTCCTCAATTTGAAAAATGAGATCAACGAAATGTTGATCTCACACTGAGCCAACGGGTCGAAGTGTAAAAAATAGGAGTAGCGATGTCCGCAGAAACAATACCATATACAGTCGATGAACGTCCGGATACAGGCTTTAATAATGCCACCTTAGGCATTTGGTTATTCATCGCTTCCGAGATCATGCTTTTCGGAGGGTTATTCTCTGCGTATGTATTATTGCGCACCAGTGCCGCCAATTGGCCGGTCGGGGCATCTATTCTAAACATACCCTTGGCAACGTTAAACACATTAATTTTAGTCATTTCATCCATTGCCGTTGTTTTTGCCTGGGCAGCATTACGCGAAGGTAATTTTGAAAAGTTCAAGAAGTTCTGGATGGTATCCATCTTATGTGGAATAGGTTTTTTAGTCTTAAAAACCATTGAATACAAGATCAAGTTCCATCATGGACTTTATCCTTCAACAAGCACGTTCTTAGCCACCTATTTCACCTTAACCGGGTTGCATGCGATACACATCTTAGGCGGTATCGTCGTTAACACCTATCTTTTACTGCCAGGTTCCAAAATGCACAAAGAGGATCCTCACCGTTATGTTCATCGGATAGAGATCGCGGGCATCTATTGGCATTTTGTTGATCTTTTATGGATCATTTTATTATTCCCTGTATTGTACCTTTTATAGAGAGGGATTATGTCGCAATCACATGAAGTTCCTGCAATGGTCGAAGTTTACAAGAAGCTTTTTGTACTATTAGTTTCGGTAACAGCATTAGGCATTGTCCTGACTGTTTTACATATGCCGATCGCGGTCACGATCATTATTTCTTTGATCATCATAGGCGTTAAAGGCAAGATCGTTTTTGATTCTTTTAAACATCTTCTTTTAGGTAAGAACATACTGATCCTGGTTTTTGGTCTTACAATTTTTTTCTTTTTAGTGATCTTATTATTGCCATTCTTTAATCATGAGAATCCAATCACCGGGACACGCGATATCTCTAAGGAGATCCAAGCGCAAGAGCCGGCAGCAGAGGAGCACCATGGGCATTAAAAATATCCATATCCTGTTGATCAGTGCGGCATCATTGATGGGCGTCCTTTTTGGGTTGTGGGGGATTACCCATGATTTTACGATGTTAGGGATAGGGGCAATGGTGTTTGCATTTGGCTTAGTCTTTTATGGTGTACAGTTTATCAAAAAGGCTAGAACATTATGATCTGTGCCGTTTGTTTCGGAGATCCATCGTCACCGATAACACAAGGTTATAATTTTGGGATATTATCTTTATTGGGGATCATTACCATTGTTTTGATCGTCTTTGCTTCTTTCTTTTATACTATCTATAAACGTTCGAGGAGATCTACAATATGTTAGGTTTACCGCCGCTTGCCTCAGCACATGGCTATGAAATTGATCAAATGATCTACATTGTCCATGGCCTCATGCTGCTGTTATTCGTCGGATGGGGAATTTTTTTCATTGTAGCACTCATTCGTTTCAATAAATGGGTGAGTCCTAAAGCGAATTACCACGGTGTTCAAAGTCATCTTTCCAGCACCCTTGAAGTCGCGGTGGTGGTGGCGGAAATAATTTTATTAGTCTGTTTTTCTATACCATTCTGGGCCAAACAGGTAAACACTTTTCCCGACAGGCCGGATACCATACAGATCAGGGTGGTGGCCGAACAATTCGCCTGGAATATCCATTATCCCGGCAAAGACGGTAAATTCGGTAAAACAAAACTAAGTTTGATCGACCAACAAAATAATCCTATTGGCTTAGATGTCACTGATCCAAATGCCAAAGATGATTTTACCACAGTCAATCAGATGCATATCCCTGTCGGCAGGCCGGTGATCATTTATTTATCAAGCAAAGATGTGATCCATTGTTTTGCCTTGCCGGTCATGCGCGTGAAACAGGATGTTATTCCAGGCATGGCCATCAAGACCTGGTTTACCCCAACTAAAACCGGCAAATTTGAGATCGCCTGCGCGCAGCTATGTGGCATTGGGCATTACCGGATGAAAGGGTATCTGACCGTTGATTCACAAAAAGATTATGATGAGTGGATTGCTAAACAAACGCCTGCGGGCGGCGCTGGTTCTTCCGGCGATAACTTCTGGAACTAGAACATGAATGATTCCCACATTTTATTAAGACGTTTTTCTAAACTTCTATGCATCGTGACCTTATTCCTTATCTTTTTAGGGGCTTTGGTCAAAAGTACGGACTCCGGATTATCGGTACCGGATTGGCCAACAACCTATGGCAAATTCATGTTTAGTTTTCCGTTAGATCAAATGGCAGGTGGCATTAAGTATGAACACACACATAGGATGTTAGCCTCCATTGTAGGGTTAATGGCCTTAATTCTTAGTATACTTTTACTCCGTTCTACAGTCCCGACCTGGATCAAGCGATTAGGCATTGTTTCTTTTGTTTTAGTCGTAGGACAAGGTGTTTTAGGGGGATTGACCGTTATCCATTTCTTACCTGTGTCATTATCATCCCTTCATGGGGTTCTGGCGCAGTCATTTTTCCTGGTTACCTTGATGATCGCCTATGGACTTTCGGTCGAACGCGGGGTAAGACTGAATACAACTGAAGCGTATGATGGCAAATTCATCCGTTTTATTCTGATATTAAGCGGGATGATTTTCCTGCAGCTGATCATCGGTAATATCCTGCGTCACACTAATTCCGGTCTGGCTATCCCTGATTTTCCTACGACGGGAGGGACAATTATCCCGACCATGAACCAGGCCATGCTTGAACGCATCAATTCATGGCGTTTTGAACATAATTTAGATCCGGTAAAAATGGGGCAGGTCCATATTCATCTGACGCACCGCATATGGGGCATATTGATCTTGCTCAAATTATTATTTATCAATTCCTGGGCCTATAAAAGGTATTTGAATAATGTCTTGGTCATGAAGACATTGTTTTGGCTCAATATGGCCATGGTCCTGCAAATTGGATTGGGAATTGGAACGGTGTTAACTCAAAAAGAACCAATGACCACCACCTTGCACGTGACAGTCGGCGCGATTGTTCTAGCATTAAGTTTTCTTTTATTCTTACGTGCAGCACCCTGCACCATGTCTGCGTATAAAAAAGCCTTGGAACGAAAATGAACACTGCGAACATCAATGCCTATTTTAAGATGACTAAGCCTAACATCGCTTTATCGGTGTTGATCACAACAGTATGGGGTTTTTATTTTGCCAAGGGCGGCATACATGATTGGTCCTTATTGATCTGGACTTTACTTGGAACAGCATTGTCATGCGGGGGTTCATCCGTTTTAAATCAATATTTAGAACGTGATGTAGACGCGATCATGCAGCGGACAAAGAATCGTCCCATCCCGACAGGTCTTATTTCTCCTAATAATGCGTTGTATTTTGGCATCATACTTGTCCTATTAGGTGTTTTCACCCTGATGATCAAGGTCAATCTATTAACCGCTTTCTTATGTTTATTAACTGCATTCTTGTATGTTTTAGTCTACACACCCATGAAACGATTAAGCTGGTTAAATACGACCATTGGTGCCATCCCTGGCGCATTACCAACACTCGGAGGCTGGGCTGCCGCCAGTAACTCCGTTGAACCAGGCGCCTGGATACTATTTTTCATCATGTTCACATGGCAACACCCGCACTTCTTTGCTATTTCCTGGATGTTTAAAGAGGATTATAAAAAAGCTGGCTTTAAAATGCTTCCTTGCGTGTACCCGGAAGGGCGTTTCACTTTTGCCCAAATGATGGCGTTTTGCTTCGCCTGTATCGGATTCTCTCTAATGCCGGCAATGATCGGCATGAGCGGGAAGATCTATTTCTGGGGGGCATTGCTGCTTGGGATCTTTTTACTTATCCCGATATGGAAATTCCGCAAGGATTATTCGATTGTAAGCGCCCGTAAGGTCATGGCCGCTTCGATCATTTATTTACCTTTACTGTTATTCTTTATTATCCTTGATGTCATTCTCTGATCGTTTTATCACCTTCCAAGTCTTCTTTTTTTCAGCGCTGCTAGTTCTATTTGTCACATACAAAAACATCAATTCCGACAGCAAGCTTCCCTTCTTGGGGAAAGTAAATGATTTCGCCCTCACCGCTCAGGATAATTCAAAGATCACCTTAAAAGAACTGAAAGGCAGTGTTTGGGTCGCTGATTTCGTTTTTACAACTTGTTCCGGTATCTGTCCGGCGATGACAAAGCATATGTCAGCTTTATCAAGAACATATGCCGTCCATAAAGATATAAAGATGGTATCGATCAGCGTCAACCCGGAGAATGATACGCCGGAAGTTTTAAAAAATTATGCTAAAAAATACAATGCTAATGAACGATGGATATTCCTGACCGGTCCCCGTGATGACATACAGAAACTGGCCGTACAAAGTTTTAAGATAGGGGATATGAAAGAGATCATGTTCCATTCCGCGATGTTCGTATTAGTTGATCGCAACAGCAGGATAAGGGGATATTATGATAGCGGGGATCAAGCGCGTTTGGACGCTTTGAACGGTGATGTAGCATCCTTGCGTAAAGAATTAAACCTGCCTCTTTTACCGTCGATCAACGCCTCTTTGAACGGTTTATCCGGGCTGTTGTTATTTTTTGGTTTTATGACCATACGGCGTAAGAACAAAGAAAAGCATCAAAAGCTGATGACAGCGGCCATTTGCAGTTCAGGATTATTCCTAATGTGCTACCTGTATTATCATGCCACCACACACATCATCACGCGTTACCAGGGGGAAGGGCTATTGTGGGTATTCTATCAATGTGTTTTATGGCCGCACACACTGTTGGCCGCTGTGATCGTACCATTCATTTTTATTGCCGTAAAACATGCCATACAGGGGGATTTTGCGAAACATACCCGCATCACCAAATGGTTATATCCTGCCTGGATGTATGTTTCAGTGACCGGAGTGATCGTTTATTTAATGCTTTACGTTCTTAAACCTGCCTAAGATAAAATTAATTCGTTTCATGGCTTGTCCTAAAACGAATTCTTTTTGACCTAACAATGTCCCA
>JANNCL010000053.1:0-5592 GCA_031386565.1 Candidatus Omnitrophota bacterium | reverse complement strand
CAGGTGGTCAAGGAATTGATCGATATGCAGGTCAAGGACCTGTTGGTCGCGACAGACGGGCGTATCAAGGCTTCCGGGGTTGATTCGTCGGCAGAAGTGAAGAAGAATAAAGAATATTTCATCGGCTTTTCGGCATCCATGAAAAAAGAACGTGATCAATTACAGACGATGTTGAACACGAAATTGTATCATCATTGGCGGGTGGAGCGGATGACATTCAAAGCCCGGAGGTTACTGGGCGATCTTTTTAAGGTATATATGGATAATCCGCATCAACTTCCGTATGAGGTCTATTCCCGGGAGGAGAAATTCTCCAAGGCAGAACAGCATGAACTTATCGGCAATTATATCGCATCCATGACGGATCGTTTTGCCATTGATGAGCATAAACGGTTATTCGATCCGTATCAAAAAGTATGAGCATTTCTATTTCTAAGCGCTATCGCCTGACATTGTCCGCTGTACACATGGTGTACAGGTTGGTCAATTCCACGTACAGTGTCAGAGAGCTGACACTGCGTTTGACGCGTTTGTTGTGTCAGTTCGTTCATGCGTCCTCTGCGACCGTTTATATCCTTACCGAGGACAAGAAGCGTTTTAGTTTTGCTGCCAGTTTTGATAACAAGATCAATATCCTGCACGACAAGACCTCTGAATTAAAACATATTCCGTCGAGCGTCATGGACATCGCCAAGGGGAATGCGATCTTTGAAGATGATATCGTTGGGTTACCTCTGGTCACGGATGATTATCTCGGTGCGCTCGTGGTGCGAAGGGCGCAAGGTGCCGAAGCATTCAATGAGTTTGATCGCGAAATGCTGGCGGTGTTCGCCGAGCAGGCGGTCACGGCGATCAAGAATTTACAATTTCAGGAACAGCACGAAAGGATCATTTTAGGCAGCATCAAATCCATCGGACAGTTCATTCAGAAACAAAGTAGAGTGGGGTTAACGCACACGCCGGTCTATGTTCAGCTCGTGCGGTTACTAGCACAGGAGTTAAAAGCCAGCGGGGACATGGTCAAGTCTTTGGAATATGCCGCATTCTTACATGATATCGGCGCGATCGACGTGCCGTATGCGATCCTTTCTAAGCGAGAGGCTCTTTCGACGGAAGAATTAAAGATCGTGCGTAAACATACGAAAGCAAGCGTGGCTTTGATAGAGCCGGTGGAATTCCTAAGGCCGATCTTACCGATCATTTTACATCATCATGAGAAATATGACGGAACTGGTTATCCGTCGAGATTGAAGAAAGAACAAATTCCTTTTGGGGCGCGTTTGATCGCCGTCGTTGATGCCTTTGAAGCGATGGTTCAAGGGAGGCCCTACAAAAAGGCGGTCAGTGTCGGTGTTGCCATCGACGAGATCAAACTGCATAGAGGTACTCAATTTGATCCTGCCATTGTTGATGTGTTCCTGCGATTATCCCAAACAAAAAAGTTCAGAAATTTGTTGTCATTACTCGCGCACTAGCACTATAATGATTTTTATAAACGCAATTATTCCTTATACTTAAAACATTTTAACCTATTAAGGGTCTATGAACATTAATTATAAACAGCCCCAATTCGAATTATTCCCTGCAAATTCTGCGACATTAGATGATGTGAACAAACCAAGGATCCTTTTAGCAAATTTGACCTTGTCATTAGAAAGTCTTGTCATTTTAACGATTTTAGTTATAATGATAGGACTTTTTGCGTTCTCCTTAGGGGTAGAGCGCGGCAAGCATTTAACGGCTCAGGCGTTGGATGAGCGTGTTGGAGCTGCTTGGAATTTGGCACCGCATAAACCAATGATGCCTGTGACCATGGTAAAACCCATCGTTGCGGCGAAACCCATGTTGATGGCCGGAAGATCGAATTTGGGAACTGCGGTTGTTGCGAAGGTGCCTCAAGCGCTTGTGGTAAAACCGGTTGTTACGGCAATGGCCATGCGTTTTACCATACAAATTGCTTCTTATAAGAGTGAAGCATTTGCCAAACAAGACGCGCTTGGCCTTAAAGCCAAAGGCTTGCAAAGTTTTCTTATTAAAAAAAGCGATTTCTGGTTGTTATGTGTTGGGCAGTACCCGTCCAAAGAAAATGCGGATGCTTTTGCTAAACGATTACAGCCGAAATACAAAGGTTTAAGTGTAAGGAGATTCTAAATGTCACTGCATTCTTCACTCAAAATTGATAAAGCATCGGTCACGCAGCGCACGGTCGTGACCCGTATTGAACGCATTAAAGAGTTAATGCGTAAGGGTCTTTGGAAAGATGATTCAAGTATCAATGGTCTGCCCAAGACGAAAGTCATCCGTATCAAAGCTAAGAAAAAAGTCAAGGCTGAAGAAGGTGCTGCTGCTCCTGGTGCCGCTCCTGCTGCTGCCGGAAAACCTGCTGCCGGTGCTGCTAAGCCTGCCGCTGGTGCCGCTAAGAAGTAATCTTATTACGATGAAATTCTCTCTATGCTCATCTGTGATCTTGATGATGGTTTTTACCACCATCGCTATTGCAGATGAGCATTTCCCTTTATCTGGTCAGATCAACCACGGACCGGTCAATGTTCGTTCCGGCGCTAACACTAACTTTGAGATCGTTTCAAAATTATCCCAAGGTGAGAAGATCGTCGTTCTGGGAAAAAGTTACGAGTGGTATAAGATTCAGCTGCCGCTTCGCTCCAATGCTTTTATACGTGCTGATTATATCAAAGAAATGGGTGATCACGGAGGGGAGATCGTCGGCAGCAAGGTCAATATACGCAGTAAACCCGATAGTAACGCGTCGGTACTTGGGCAGTTATCTAAGGGTGATGTTGTGAAATTGACACAAAAAGCCAATGATTGGTGGCAAATACAGCCGCCTAGCGGTACCGTGGCATGGGTCCATAGTTCCTTTGTTGATCTGAGCAATGTGCCTGTTCCTGACGATGCCCTGCGAAAGCCTCTAAAAGCGGAAGATATGATCGCCCCTTTGCCTAAGATCGTGAAACCCGTTACGCCTGCTTTTCATGCGCGAGGGACGCTGAAATTATTAGCTGAGAATGTGCTGTCTCATGTCCACTATAAGATCGTGGCAGAAGGCCAGACCATTTGTTATGTGGAAGATGCGGATAATTTGGTTAAGTTCAATAATGTGATGGTCAGCGTCGAAGGCATCAAGGATGAAACTGCCGGCCTGTTATCCGCCCCCGTGATCGTGATCCATAAAATAGCGATAGTCCTTTAGATGATCGATTGCATTTTGCTCATTTGCTTTGCTGTTATCCCGGCCATCGTTCTGCATGAAGTTGCTCATGGTTTTACAGCGAATTTATTAGGGGATCCGACGGCAAAACAGCAGGGGAGATTGACGCTTAACCCGATCACTCATATGGACCTTTTTGGTAGTGTGATCATTCCCGGAGCGTTATTCCTCACGCACTATCTCGGTTTTACCAAATCATTGATCTTATTCGGATGGGCCAAGCCTGTGCCGGTTAATTTTATGCGATTAAAACCGCAACGGTTAGGAATGATGGCCGTAGCTTTTGCCGGACCGTTGACCAACATTATCCTGGCTTTCGGACTTATCCAATTATATCTTCTACCTAGCCTGCATAATATTTCCCATTTGATCGGTTGGGCCATCATGTTGAATTTGACGTTAGCGGTTTTTAATATGATCCCTATTCCGCCGCTGGATGGTTCCCGTATCATTTCATCCGTTCTTCCTTCGAAACTGGCCTATGAATATAACCGGGTGGAACCGTATGGATTTTTCATCATTATCATTCTGATGCAATTAAATATGTTAAAATTCATCTATCCTGTCATAAGCTGGCTGGGAACAATATTAGGGATACAAATATGATCGAACGTATACATGTCGCACTTAAAGAAAATAGTTATGACATTTGCATTGGTTCCGGGATATTAGATCAATTAGCCCCGGCATTGGATCAACTTGGGATCGGGAAAGACGCGGTCATTATTACCCATCCGATATTAACGCGGCTTTATGGCAATTCTCTGGCAAAGCATTTGTTAAAGAATGGCTATACTGCCAAGATCTTTAACGTGCCAGTCGGTGAACAGAGTAAATCTGCCGCATGTGCCATGCGTTTGCTGGAACAGGTAGCGGCCTATGATGTAGGCCGGAAAATATTCATTATTGCTCTAGGCGGCGGCGTGGTGGGAGATCTGGCAGGATTCGTGGCATCGGTCTATAAACGTGGCGTGCCATATATTCAAGTGCCGACGACCTTGCTTGCACAGATCGATTCCTCGATCGGCGGTAAAACAGCCATTGATCTTAAATACGGGAAGAATCTGGCAGGTGCCATCTATCAGCCGAGGTTGGTTTTTGCGGATACTGCAGTTTTGAGATCATTGTCTTTGCGTCAGATTCAGAATGGTCTAGCCGAAGCTATTAAATACGGCGTGATCAAAGATCCTGTTCTTTTTGCTTTTATAGAGAAGGATCACGCGCGTTTCCTAAATGGCGATCAGGATGTGATCAATGCCATCATCGCCCGCTGTGCTAAGATCAAAGCAGCTGTGGTAGAGAAGGATGAGAAGGATGTAAAGGGGATCAGGGCCATCTTGAATTTTGGGCATACCGTCGGTCATGCCGTTGAAGCCGCCAGCCGTTTTGATCAGTATCAGCATGGCGAAGCTGTTGCTTTAGGCATGCGCGCGGCGGCCTCAATATCGGTGAGTTTAAAAATGCTTTCAGTGTCTCAGGAAGAACGTATCAATGCCGTCATCACCGCAGTTGGGTTGCCTCTCAAGATCGACAAGGTCAGATTAAAGGACGTGTTGGCTCTGATGATGCATGATAAGAAATTTGTCGGCCGGAAGAATCGTTTTGTGTTGGCTGAAAGGATCGGCAAGGTGAGTTTAGTGACTGAGGTTCCGCTCGAAGTAGTAACAGCGGCTATCAGGAAGTTCATGGTTTAAAAGTTTGATGCGCTTATTCTTGATCAATGGTGTACGCGGATGTGTTCTTCTTTGCCGTTATTAAGTATCGTAATGCCTGAGCTTTCAATGCTCAATATCTTGATCTTCCCGATTTCGTCGCCTTCTTCGTAGATCTTATCATTAATGAGCACCACGGTCTGTCCGCCCTGGCTTAAAATACCTTGTACATTAAGATTCTCATCGGTGTTATTGGCTTGGATCTTGGCTATGGCAACAGGAGACCTGTTCTCTGATAAGGTCTTTGTTTTGGTTTTTGTATCGCTTGTGGAAGTTGTGATCGATATTTTGGGGATCTCTATTTTATTCAATTTAATATTGGGAAGATCGAAGGCCATGCGTATATTGTCCCAATGTTTCAACAATTGGTTATAACCAAAGTACAAACACACGCACAAGATCACCAATGCCATGAAGGCGTTAAAAACGCTGAATTTCTTCTTTTCTTTATCTTCCGGTCCCGTAGGGGAGGAGGTATTAGAAGGTTTGCGTTGGAAGTTCTCTTGGACTTTTCTTAAAGCGTCATGAATGATGCTCATAGACTGTTTGCACCTCTTTTGCGCAGGTATGTACGAGTTGATCGTCAATGATAAAAGTCTCACGGACAAAGCCGGCGAGTAATGCACGGTCGCATAGGATATTAATGATCCG
>JANNCL010000036.1:0-4507 GCA_031386565.1 Candidatus Omnitrophota bacterium | reverse complement strand
GAGTGAAGCTATTATCACCCGAAGGAGTGTCGTTACTTTTCCGGGAATTTTTCCGTCACAGAATTTAAGGATGTATGTTAACTATGACCGTATTTTCGATCGTTCCAGAGTAATGATCGCTTTTGCCAAACGCGGTAAAATAGTCGATGCTACTGCTATTGAGAAATTGATAGAGCCTGGGACTGAGAAGATCGCACAGCCGGATGATGTCTCTATATTGTTAGTGTCGGTAAAAGGTGATGCTTCGGAACGGGATGTTGTTTTGCTGTTAAAAGAATTATTAACGCTGGATACATTCTATCATTTGAGCCGATTTGCGGAAGAGGCGATCGATCCTTCCAAGATAGAGGTAAAGAACCCTACGATCATCGATAAGGTTCTTTCACAACTGCAGGTGTTACTGACAAAAGGGGATGACGTATTAAAGAAACAAGCTCAAATAAGTCCGGGGAAGAAGGGTGGAACAGATTATCATTTTGTTTTTGACGGCAAAGAATCACTTTTAAGCGTTACTGAGGACCCAGATAGTTTTCTAGGCAAAGCCCGATGCACTTTCACCATTGAGCCAACTCTGAAAAAGCCGGATCTTACGGGATCAATGGGTTTAGAGCTGTTCCTAAGTTTCGAAGAATTAGACGAGATAAAACCTCACAGTATCCTGAAGAAATTATTAGCGGCATACGCTGATAATATAAACACCAGACCGGAAGAGGAGCAGGCAAAAGCACGCGTTGCGTTGAATAATCGTGGGGATCGTGCGATGAGCACGGCAAGTATAGAATATGAGATAAACAGGGAAAACATTTTCAAAATAATTGAGGCATGGATGTCTCCCGGAGCAAAAAGGTTATTAAGTTTTACTCCTAACAGTAGTGAATATAAAAGAATCCTGAGTACAGATGAGGGGAATGTTGTTTTGTATTACGTTGGCGATAAGAGTGAGACAAGAGGTATTTTGATCGCTTTTAAAGAAACCCGTGGAGATCAGAGTGTTTGGAGTCTAAGTTCTGTCGAGGCTGTAAAAGGTGATCGTCAATCTTTTGGAAGAGCTTTGGTGAATAAATTTGTGGCGGATCATAAAGAAGACTGGATTGAAGTTGAACCTCTTAGAATGGATGATGTTGCGAATGGTCAAAGGATATGGGTTGATTTCTTAAAAAGTTCTGGTTTTTATAAAGTTACTCCCTGGACGTATACGCGTAGACCGGATTCCTTAACTTCTCGAACAGATGCGGCAATGTTAAATGGTCCTATTGTTTTAGATTTAAAAGGTACGGTTGATGAGGTGTCAAATGGAATCAGAACTTTGGTTTCTTCAGCTCCAAAAGTAAAATCATTGCATAAAGATTTTTTGCTAGATGATAGTGTGGATCAGCTATCTGAGTGGTTAGTTTCTAAAGACTTGCTCCCGAGCAGTGATCTTTTTAGAAAATTAATTTATAATGTTAATACTTACCTTACAACTGGTTTTAAAGTTCATTCAGAATCATGGGTCGCGATGTTAGCTCAGAAATGGAATATTTCAGAAGAAAAATTAATGCGAATTCTAAGGTGGCTAAGGTCAAATAATATTCAGATTAGAGCTGTATCTGCGGAGAGTCTTTCGGATTTCTTTATCGCCTTTATTACAAGTAATCAACGTTTTCCAAATCTGAGGCAGTCTTTTGTTTATAATTTTCCTCCTGATTTAGAATCAGAACAGAAGGTTATATTAGCAACTTCGAATATAAACATAATGACTCAGATATCGACTCCTGATTTTATTGGAGGGAATATGGTATTTAAGGCTCCAATTAAAGGAACAAAATATTTTATTGGTATTCAATACGGTCTTGCAGAGAGTACGCATGGGTTGTATTTGGCTTTGGGTGAGGAAAAGAATCTCAAGGACCCATTAGCGGGTACATTTTTTAGAATTGGTTTGGATTCACAGGGTGATTCATTAAGAATTAATATGGTTCAGGGGCTTAGAGGAGCAGAACAGCAAATTAATGATCTTTTTCCTAATGATATCGGTTTACATCCAGGCGTTGCTTTATTGTATGTGGTTGCGGCCTTAGCAGATCAAGGTAATTTACGGTTTGGGAAAGATGGTTTTGAAAATTCACCGAGTATTTTAAAGAAAATAATGGGAATTCGACCAGAATTTATCCCAACAATGAAGAATGGAAATCCTAGTATTGATATTATGATTAATTATGAACGGTTTGGGTTAAGACAAAAAACGGATTTTGATCGTTGGCAAAGTGTAGAGTATTTGATAAAGGAACTCATTCCATCTCGTTTAAATAATAAAGATTCTAAAGCTGTGGGAATCAGAGGTATGATGGATGCTTTTCATAATTTAAAGCCCATTAAAGTCAATTATTTAGAAGATGATGATGAAAGAAGAGATAACAGTCTTCATCATCTCGTTGAGGTTTCAGATCGAGCACAAAATGCGGTCGAATACGGCGGTATCGACCTCAAAAATACTACAAATAATATCGCTGTTCTCAAAGACGCAGCAGGCGGGGTGCGGATGGATGTGGATCCTGCTATGATCGCGCGTGTTAAGCGGGAGGGGATACAGTCCCTTAGGCCTATTATCTTCAATATCTCACCCATTGCCGACATCTGGCAAGCTATCGGTTTACGCAAGTAATTTCAACCTAATTTTGCTGTTTTGAGAAAGCGCTTCCTTGAAAACTCAAGAAAGCGCTTTTTCCTGTGTGATCGGCAATATTTTGGGCGGTAAAAGGTTTATTTAGAGTGGCGTTTTCATGGCATGGAGGCTTAAAATATGGTATCTTTTGTTCATGTTCAAGAAGCCCCTGATAGCCCTTCTGATTATCAGTTTTAGCGCAACCATGGTCATTTCGCCCAGGGCGTATGCAGAGCCTTTGTTGAGCCTGCCAGAGCCTGGGAAAATGGTTGATCTTAGCATTGCGTACCATCCGGCCGTTTTAAAAGGCCTTACTGTTAATAAAGACAATCCCTTTTTGTTCGATTTTATCGTAGACCCTGGCCAGGATAACCTCAAGGATACCGCATTAAAAGCAGAGGGCGAGAGGATGATCAAGTATTTTCTAGCTGCCTTGACCGTCCCAGCCACCGATCTTTGGGTCAATTTAAGCCCCTATGAAAAGAACAGGACGGTCAACGATGCTTTAGGTCAGACCGACATGGGCCGCGATCTTTTAGCCCAAGATTATATCTTGAAGCAGTTAACCGCATCTTTGATCTATCCGGAAAAAGAGTTAGGGAAGACATTTTGGGATAAAGTATACGCCAGGTCCAAGCAAGTGTTCGGCACCACGCAGGTCCCGGTCAATACTTTCAATAAAGTCTGGATCATGGCGGATCAGGCAGAAGTCTATGAACACGGGCAAACCGCCTTTGTGACTAAAAGCCATTTGAAGGTCATGCTGGAAGAAGATTATTTAGCGACCCAAAAGCATGCCGGTCGTGTGGATACGAAAAATCCATCTTCTGCGGTTATCAGAGAAGTGATCTTGCCGGAATTAGAAAAAGAAGTCAACGAAGGCAAGAATTTCGCGCCGCTGCGCCAGATATTCCATGCGATCATTTTAGCCGGTTGGTATAAGAATAATCTAAAAGGCTCATTATTAAATCAGACCTATGCTGATAAAAAAACAGTGCAGGGGATAGATCTGGAAGATAAAACGATCAATGAACAGATATTCGAACGTTATGTGCAAGCTTATAAAAAAGGTGTTTTTAATTACGTAAAAGAGGAACCCTCCGACACCCACAATACCGGGATCTGGAGCCCAACCCCAAGAAAGTATTTCTCCGGCGGTATTGACGGGGCCATGGCAGCTAATCCGACAATAGTGATGGTTCCAGATGCGGCGATGAGTTCTTTTACTGATCGGCTTAAAGATATGATTGGAATAAGAGCGGGAGTTTCTACAAAAAGGCCGGCAGAGAAACGGAAGCTAGTATCTGTTGATCCCGCTGCTCTTCGAAATTTGAAGATTTTGATCGCAGAGGTCTCAACAGCAGCAAGAGTATCACCTAATAGGATCAATGATACGGATTTTAGAAATATTCTAGCCTTAGTGCTTCGAAATAATCATAAACTTATGTGGGATGCTCTTATGAGCTTTACAAATTTCTTAAAGTCTTTGAGGGCTACGGAAGCTAATCTAAAATCAGAGGAGAAATTAGTTATATTAAATGGTTTTATCAGCAGATTAGATTATGCAATCGATAAAGCGAAACGATTAGGTCATATAAGGCTTAGGCCAGCTTTATCTGAGGAAGCTTCGAGACCTGCTGAGCTTGGGGAATCGACTAAACCGGGCGATACTGCCATGAGGGTTACGGAAACAGGTGTGAAAGATGCAGCAATGTTAGCTGATCTTTTTGATGTTCGTAGGACATTAATGCCGAATGGTCCAGGTTTAAATGCTGCTAGTGATTTATTGAAGAAGCAAACTGATGCAGTGCAATCTTTGGGGTTATCAGCAACTTCGATAATAGACCTTCAAATGAAAGCCAC
>JANNCL010000018.1:0-2093 GCA_031386565.1 Candidatus Omnitrophota bacterium | reverse complement strand
CAACCGTCGCCAACCCGGGGACATGATGGAGCCCCCAAAGGGGGCGGATTCGTGTCCCCAAGCACGCTGCCAACCAACCCAACGATTGACAACGAAAGCACCCCAGGGAAATTCCCCAACGACGTCGAATTAATCTATGCCCGCTACCTGCAAGCCTTCAAAAAAGGCGCCTACAATTACATCAAAGATGCCGACTTGCCAAATGGCCGCTCCGTCCCGACGAAATATTTTTCTGGCGGGATGAATTTTGATCTGGCTATGACAACGGCAATGAGATTTGTACGAACGTTGAGCGATGAGGCGATGCAAACTCACAAGCAAGCAGTTGTGGAATTTATGTTAGATGGTCAAGGGACCAAGGGTGAATTTTCGGGTAACGTAAAAGAACGGACCCTTTTGGGAGTGCTCACAAAAGATGATCTTCAGTATCTTGAGCAACTTTCAGCTCAATATGCTAGGGAACATCATATTGAGGATGATCTTTTCTTTTTAAGCGAAGCGTATATGGCTTTTGATGGAGGATCAGATAAAAGGGCAGTTGAAGCAAGGATGGCAGAACTTGTAAGACAACGCATTGAAGAAGAAGGCTTGAATGTGGAAGAATATCCGGATGTGATTTCAGGGGCAGATAAACAAGAATTACATGAAAGACAAGAGCTGGTTACGAAATGGGTGCTTATCGTAGAAGAAGTATTATCGAGAAATAATGGCCCACTAAATAAAAAAGAGAAGATGGCTATAAGGAATATGAGCATAGGCGTACCTAAAGCTTATTCAGCAAGAAGAATGGGGCTTGAGAGAGTGGAGGATTTTGATGCGGTGATCAGAAGCGCACGAGACAAAATTATGGACTATGCACTAGAATATGAACGTAAAGCACGTATACGGACGATATTGGCCCATCCCTGGAATGACTTTACGCCTCAAGAACGGGGGATATTAGAGCGAATGTATGGCGGGGTACACCCGGTAGAGTACAGGATAGTTCAAAGGCAGCTGCACATACCCGATGAAGCCGTCGTTCTTAAAGCCGTGATGAAGTTAGGGCGATATCTTAAAAATGGTTCTGCGTCCAGGTCATCAATGGACCATGCCCAGATCAGCAGGCGTGGTTTTAGTGCTTTGGTCATAGCTGCGCTTGGGGGGCGGCAGGCTGTTGCTGTATCAGGTACTCCTGCGTACCCGCTGTTCCCGGTGCAACATTTGAATTTAGACCTGTCGAATACCATTGCCGCAGTTATCCAGGACCCTGAAGTATTAAAAGATGTTTCCAGAAGGGAGAAAGCGGCAAAGGATATTAAAGCGGCGATCTTAAAGGGTAAAAAGAATTACGATCGATATAAAGATGCTTTTAAGAAACTTGATCGTTTCTTAGGGAGGAATCCGCGTTTGAAAGTTGTGGCATTTGAAGGCGCAGAACCGGGGGAGGATCGTACTCCGAGTGGTTTTATCGCGGATAGTTATTTTAAAAAAGCGATGGCCAAGCGGCAGAAGATCGTGGATGCTGTTGATCAACTCTTTTCACCTCAAGACGCAACACAGATGCTGCCGTATATACTGTTGCTGTCATTTAACATGCCCGATTATTTCTGGTTGTCGTATCCAAAAGCAAAACAGCTAAAGTATTTATCGACCGAGGAAAAAACTCTCTTGGCGAAAGCCCATGCAATTGATAAAGAAGAGACAGCTGCTAGAGAGGCATTGGAGATATTTGTTGGGCATGGGTATATCACTGAGGAAGAAAGAGCAGCTTTGGAAGATGCGATGGATGTTGCGCATGTGGACCAGTTCTTTTTGATCGATGATATTAAAACGGCGGTTATGAAAAGGTTTTTAGGCAGGGCGCAACTGTTGAGGTCTAAGGACCTATTGGATAAGAATGTACACACGAGGGATTTGGTCAGGGATGTTCTGGATAGGATCAAGTTGATCATTAGGGAAAAGAGTGTGAATTCCATTGCACGGACACAATATTTAGCCAGTGTTCTGTTACAGCATGGACCTAATGTTGCGGTATTTGGAGGTGCAAATCACCTGACAGGCAAAGATAGTTTAGAGGTGATCCTAGGCGCTGACGCCCGCGTTGTAGATGC
>JANNCL010000325.1:0-2942 GCA_031386565.1 Candidatus Omnitrophota bacterium | reverse complement strand
CTGGGAAAGCCGCGTCCCCGCACCGATGATCAGATCTGCATTTTGAGCCGCGAAATTACCCCAGCGAGGTCCAACAACACCCAATCCTCCCATATTCAAAGGATCTTCATGGGCCATGATGTCCTTGCCGCCCCATGTCAGTAAGATCGGGATACCGTGTTTACGGGCAAAATTCAGAACAGGATCGATCGCATTGGCGATACGTATTCCAGCACCTAAGATCATCACCGGTCTTTTTGCTTGTTTGATCCAGGACATCAACTGATTAGCCTGATCGTTGCATTCGCCATAATGATCCTTGGCCGGAGCAGCAAACTCCCGTAATTGACTGATATCTATGTCCACCCGCTGCAAATCATCCGGAATATCAAGCATCACCGGACCCGGTCGATCATGGGTGGCTATGTACAAGGCCTTCTGTAGCTCATACTTAATGTCATACGGGTCCATGATACGCACAGAATACTTTGTGATCGAAGAAAACAAAGTGACAACGTCCGTTTCTTGAAAACCTTTTTGACGCAATTGATCACTCGGCCTTAAACGCGGGGTTGTTACCTGTCCGCAGATAAACAAACAAGGGATCGAATCGAAATAGGCATTACAAATACTGGTCGTTAAATTGGTCGCCCCCGGTCCGGAGGTCACCATTGCGGTCCCCACTTTACCGCTAATGCGTGAATAAGCATCCGCTGCGGCGCCGCCGGCCTGTTCATGTTGAACGCAGATATACTGCATTCCCGGATGACGCGCCACCGCATCGATCGAATGAATGATCGCACCGCCGGATACAACAAACACATGATTGATATCATGCGCGTGCAAGAATTGGGCGATATAATCCGCTAATTTCATCTGACCCCCACACCCATGCCGAAAATATAATGACACATTGGCGCATAACCCGTGTGCAAGACTTCGTCATTCATCCCGAACATAAAAACACGTTTGAAGTATTTTGACATCAAAGCGTGTAATGTTTTCTGACTGTGTAAATTTATATGCTGAACGCGGCTGCGTTCTGAAGCATAATCATTGGCCGTGATATTCGGTGTGCCAATAATGCAAACACCGTCTTTCTTTAAGATCTGTGCTTGGGCTTGAACAAATGGATCATTCAAATGATGGTCAAGATGTTCGATCACATCGATCGAATAGGCTCCGTCGAATTTACCCTTGGGCAGTTTCAGATCTTGAATGGTCCCGCATTTGAAATCAACATTCTTAAGCTTAGCTAAACGTCTTTTATTACTTTCAATATGCCTGGCATCCGGCTCTATCGCCAGCACCTGTTTTACATGCTGCGCCACGATCGGGGTTCCGAACGCGTCACCGCACCCGACTTCAATGGCACTATCGAAACCATCGAACATTTTGGCAGGAAATTTATAACGGGCCAAGACAAAACCCAAATGTTTAGGATCGTGCAGCAAACTGTACGACGTCCACGGTCCCAACTCTACAGATTCGATGAATTGATAATCTGTCCCTAAATGATACGCTTCCTTTTGTGAGATCTTTTTAACCATAGCCTCTTCTTTCTATTTCAAGAATACATTGCCTTGTCGACGTAATTTATACATATTCACGTCATTCTTTAAAGCTTTCACCAGTTTTTCTCTTTTATCCTTACGCCAGGGGTCATGCACAATGGAGAAATTCCTTCCTGAAACAACTCCCTTCCCTTGCGAGCGTAACCATTCAATGCTTTCGAAAATATCATCGAGCGAAGTGCCTTCCTTCGCTTTTAAAAATTCTTTTGTTTCTATAACCTTCTTTTTTGCGGTTCGCCGGTCATTCAATATGGTTTCGTGGATCTTGGTCCTTGTCCAGCCGGGACCAACGATAAATATATTCAGATCTTTATTCTCGGCATCTAAAAATTCACACATCTTTGCCAACATGATCTTTGATATGGTATACGCAGAGAAATTCAATACCGCGGCGTTCATCCCTCCGCCGGCAAAAAGAACAATATCCGAACCCTTCTTATTGCGGTAAGGATATAACGCATGCAAGGCGTGTAATTGAGCCAAAGAATTCGTATTCACGGAACCAGCCCATTCATGAAAATCGCTTTCAAAGAACGGCACGACCGGTAAAGGATGGCCGACACATGAAACGAAAACATCCCACCTTATTTTATCCTGTTTGAACCTGGCCGCTAATGCAAGGATGTCTTTTTCTTTTGAAACATCGCATCTGATCAATGTGCAATTCTTATCGCGTCGGATCGCTTTTAAATTAATATCACTACGATAAGTGCCAATGACCTTAAAACCAAGCGCTAAATAGCGTAGCCCCAAGTCCAAACCTATATCACTGCTAATGGATAGAATAAAAACAGTGCGCATTAATATGGTCCAACAAAAGTATCAACGACCTTTTCTTTCAGATCGAACTTATCCTTACGTTCCATAAGTCCATATGCTGTGGCAATGATCGTTTCAAAATTTGGGTAAAAAGCCTCTTCCAAAGGTTTTGAGACCGGGCATGGCGATTCCGGCCAGGTAATGCGTTTAACCGGTGCTTTTAAATATCCGAATGCCTTATCTGCCGCCAATGCCGCTACCTCAGAAGCAAAACTGCAGCGCTGCCAGCTTGTATCTGCCACCATTAATCGTCCGGTTTTTTCAACAGAACGAATGATCGCCCCTTCATCCAGCGGCGCTATGGTAATTGGGTCAATGATCTCCATACTGATACCGACCTTCTCTAACTGTTCTGCCGCCATTTGTGCCTGCGTGACCATCCAGGATGTTGCGACGATGGTCAAATCTTTACCCGGACGGACAATGCGCGCGGTCCCGAAAGGAATGGTGTAATATTCCGCCGGAACCGACATCTTAAGGTCATATAAAGAACGGTGTTCCAGGATCACAACGGGTGAATCACATTTTAATGATTGTAGGATTATCCCTTTAATATCACAGGCATTGCTT
>JANNCL010000272.1:0-1609 GCA_031386565.1 Candidatus Omnitrophota bacterium | reverse complement strand
ATGGGACAGCTGTGTATGTTCCAATCGATGAAAAGCATCCGCTGCAGGCTCAATCACCCTATAGTGCTACCAAAATCGGAGCAGATGCCATTGCCGCTAGTTTCTATAATTCATTTGATCTTCCGATCGTCATCGCACGTCCTTTTAATACGTACGGCCCCAGGCAATCAGCAAGAGCTATTATTCCTGCTATTATTTCTCAAATAGTTTCAGGTGTTCAACATATCAAGTTAGGCGATACAAGACCCACCCGAGACTTTAATTTTGTCCTTGATACATGTAAGGGGCTGATCGCATTGGCCCAGTGTGACGCTGCCCGAGGACAGGTAGTGAATATTGGGTCAAATTATGAGATTTCCATTGGTGAAGTTTTAAATAAAATAAAAAAAATAATGAAAAGCGATGTGATCATTATCGTAGAGCAAGAACGTTTACGTCCGGAAAAAAGCGAAGTTCAACGCCTTTGGTGTGATAATACAAAAATTAAAAATCTTACGGGCTTTAAGCCGGAATATGGAATCGATGCAGGTTTGGAAAAAACCATTGACTGGTTTATGAAACCCGAGAATATTCTAAAATATAAATCGGAGGTTTACAATGTCTAGGTGTGCGGTAATTCTATCTGGAGGACTTGGCACACGACTTAAACCTTTTACTGAGGTCATTCCAAAGCCGCTTTTACCAATTGGTGAAAAAGCGGTGTTGGAAATTCAGATTGAACGTTTAAAGAAATATGGATTCGGCCATATTATTTTAGCAACAAATTATAAAGCAGATTATATCGAACATTTCTTTGGAGATGGATCAAGATATGAAGTAAAACTTGAAATTAGTAAAGAAGCCCAACCTTTGGGCACTGCGGGACCAGTTAGACTATTAAAAGATCGGCTTACAGGACCATTTATTGTTATGAACGGGGATATTCTAAGTTTAGTTGATTTTGATAAGTTGTATAACTTTGCCAACTCTAAGGAAAGTCTTTTAACGGTAGCCATCAAGAAATTGGTGACGCCATATGCGTTTGGTAATATTTATTTTAATGGCGATCTTGTGACAAAGATCGAAGAAAAACCCAATATCATTTCTTATGTTCTTTCTGGTATATATGTAATGAAACCGGAGATAATGGATTTAATTCCTGAAAATGAATATTTTGGTATGGATATGTTGATCAAAAAGATGTTGGAATTCAATTTGCCGATCATTAAATATGAACTTGAAGAATACTGGTTAGATATAGGTCAAATTAAAGATTATGAAAAGGCTAGTGGTATTTATAACGATTATTTTTTAAATAAGGAATAGTTGAAATGGACTACAAGATTCCTTTATTCGACTTAAATTTCGATGAAAAGGAAGAGATTGCTGTCGTTGAAACATTGAGATCAAGGTGGATCTCAATGGGCCCTAAAACAACTGAGCTAGAACAGAAATTTGCTGGAATGTTATCCTGCAAATATGCTCTTGGTGTGGCAAATTGTACCGTTGGGCTTCATTTAGGGTTGTTATTACTGGGGATTAAAGAAGGTGATGAGGTTATTACTCCTTCACTCACATTCGTAGCCACAGTCAACTCGATACGTTATGTTGGGGCTACTCCTGTTTTTTG
>JANNCL010000249.1:0-5732 GCA_031386565.1 Candidatus Omnitrophota bacterium | reverse complement strand
AGCAACCCTATTTTAGGAGAACCCTGCCTCTTTTTTCAAAGAGTTTCAACTAACTTTAGCATTCGATCTATAATTGGCACTGGCAAATGATGACAAGGGCTTATTTGTATGCTAAAGGAAGATCGCCACGGGTGTACGTATCCTCGGATGCGGTAAGTGTCAAGAATTACACGCGTGTTGTTCAATTCTTTGACGCGTATGCGGAGTATTTAAGGGATATTGATGCCATCATTATCGCGCCGGCTAAAATGTTTCAGGAGGAGTGGAAGGGTTATTTTATCAGGACAATCAATGATCCTGCAAAAGGGATAGGTATTGATCTTTATGTTCTGCCAAACGGCAAAAAAGTATCTGTTGTATCTATGCGTCATTCGTTTCATGGCGAGATCTTGGCTAAGAATATAGCTGTATTGGTGGAGAAATACCCTGCGATCAAAGAAGTTTATTTTTATCAGACAGCGGGATACTTGGGGCATTTTCAAGGTCACCATGCGGTTTATCCAAAAGGGGTATTGTTGCCATCAGGAAAAGAAGTCCCAAATTCACTTCATGCCAAAGGAGGGGATGATTTTTTACATTCCAGCGTTGTTTCTGTTCTAGAGGAGACGCCGGGTTTAATTACAGAGAGTCTTCAGAAGGGTGTCAAAACGCTTGATATGGAACTTGGTTATTTGGCGGGTGAGCTTGATAAAACCAAGGTCAAGCTGGGTTTTGGTTTAGTTATTGTAGATGCAGTAACATTAGAAGATGGGGCAGAAAATACCGGAGGGTGGGGGGATAGTTATTTAGCAAAGAATGAGAAAAGTTTTCCTTTGCAAGTTGTTGAGCATTTGGGTGGCGCTGGAGAGAGAGCGATGACAGAAGCTGAGTTTTGGGCGCAAATACAACGGCAACGTGATTTCAGTGATCGTTTAGTTGCTACAATCAAAAAACCACTAGCGCAAAGCTTGTATGCAGGCGTTGATATGAAGGATATACACGGAGTCGATATAAGTTCTTTTTCAAGGGGGACGAATATTGAGGGATCGGATATTGATTTGATCTTTTTAGGTTTACCAGAAGATAAAGCGATAGGTTGGAAATGGGGGGATAATGGAGATCGTTCGGATGAAAGAAGAATAGAGTCTTTGGATGAGCTAAGACAGGTATCTCCTTTATATGCCAATTTGATGGATGATCTTAAGGCGGCATTCAAGGAGGGAAAGATAGGAGAAATAAATTTTGTTCGGGTTAAGGCATGGAAAGCTTTACCAAGTATTTTGGTTCATTTTACGTTTGAGTCTTCGCAATTTGGAAAGCAACATTTGTCGATGATCTTAATGCATCCACAGGCATATTTTGGCATTAAACATGGCCTTGGATTTGATTCGCTTTTGAAGCGCACGATAGATAAGTACGGCAAGGAACGAGCAGCGCAGATTGTGCGGGATATAAGGATCCTAAAGAAGTTAGTTGCTGATGAGCTAACTGATACTGATGCTGTTCCTGAAGCGGGTGTAAAAGTTCCGGGCTTCGCTATTGAATCGTTTTTTTGGGGAGAGAATGCAAGACCACGGTCGTTAGAAGATATCCTTGGAGTTGTATCAGAATTAAATATTGAACCTTCTGAGTTTGATCGAAAATCCGAGGTCTGGGTGGAGCAAAAGAGCATGTTGTTAGGCGGTGATAAATCAATCAAGCAAGTGATTCAGGAATCGATGACTTTTAATGAATATAAAAAATTAAGACTAATAGCGCGGTCATGGGTAAAACAAAATGGTGCTGATATGGCACAATCTGCAAATATGATCCCAGGAGGTATTGATCTTAATGCAGAAGGTTTTAATTTAGGATCAAAGGCGGTTGGTGGCGGTATTGAATTGCACATGGACTCGGCAATACTGAGCCGTTACAGAAATGTTTCTGGTTTTACTCCCGTCATCTTTAATATACAACCTATGGAAAATTTAAAGGTGTTTTTAAGTCTTCCTTCCTAGTTGTTTTCTCTGTTCATATTTCAACGCGTTGCGACAATCGCCCTTGCGGGTACATTTTGTCTGTGTAAAATACTGGTTTATCTTTGTCTTATTTTGTTATCCGGTTATGCATTCTTGACAATAAAAGACGTGGGTGGTAATGTATCCGTACTTTTTAATCGCTCTCAATATTAAAGGGGAAATATGGATATCCACAATCGTTTTGGCGAGAATATTGATAAAGAAGGCGGCGGGTTGATCGGTCCGGATGGCCAGCCGTTACAGACAGAGTCTCATGATGCAGAAAACACAAACCCGCAGGAACCTGAACTAGATTTCTTTAATTATATTGCTTCTCTTGGTTTTCAGGCAATGATCTTTTTAGGTGAAGTGCCAAACCCCATGACCCAGCAAGTAGAAAAGAATTTGAAGCAAGCCAAATTCTTGATCGATACTTTAGGTATTATCCGGGAGAAGACCGTTGGTAATCTGACCAAAGAAGAAGGCGAGCTGCTCAATGGTTCGATATTTGAATTACAACGACGTTTTGTTGAGATTGCCAAACAACAATGATCGACGCTAAATTATTAGAAATTCTTTCATGCCCCGCTTGCCAGGGCAATGTGAAGCTTTTTAAGACCCCTACCGGGGAAAGCAAGATCATTTGCACTCAGTGCGGCAGGAAGTATCCTATCAAGAACGGGATCCCTGTTTTGATCGCTGACCAAAGTGAAAAATAATTATGACTGGCCGCCTGAAAAGATTAAGACCAGAATTTATCCGTTTTAAGAACATTGATGCCCTCCTTGTAACAAATGATACCAATATTAGATATTTGACCAATTTTCCGGCAAGTGAGTCTTGGTTATTGGTGCTTAAAGGCCGTTCTTTTTATATCACTGACTTTCGTTATGTTCAGGAAGCTAAAGAGGGGCTGAAAGGGATTACCTTAAAACAATACACTCAAACACCATGCATGACCCTTTTTGATCTTTGCAAACAATATAAAGTAAAACGTTTAGGGTTTGATGAGCGCCACACCAGTGTTTGTATGTTCAAGAAGCTAAAAGAATTCTGCCCTACCCGTACAAAGCTATTGCCCGCGACCGGTATTGTTGAAGATCTAAGGGAAATTAAGGACGAAACAGAGTTATCACAGATCCGAGGCTGCTTAAAATTGCATGGAGAGGCTCTAAAATTTTTGCATAAAGTGGTGAAGCCAGGTCTATCTGAGCGTCAAGTTCTGGCTAAATTGGAGGGATTTGTTAAGGAAAATCGGGCAAAATTTGCTTTTGACCCTATTATAGCTAGTGGTCCAAATTCCGCTTATCCGCATGCCAAGATATCGGATAGGGTTATCCGTGACAATGAGCCGGTGTTGATCGATATAGGTATGGATATAAATGGTTACAAGTCTGACTTGACACGCAATTTCTTTTTGGGTAGAATACCCACTTCATACGCAAAAGCCTTTGAAGCGCTTGAGATTGCACAAAAAGAATCCATTGCGATGATAAAGCCAGGAGTTCCGGTCGCTGATGTTGATGCAAAAGCTCGTAACGTATTGCGTAAGTTTGGTTTAGCGAAATATTTCGGTCATTCTTTGGGGCATGGGGTGGGGTTGGACATTCACGAGAATCCGCGCTTGTCGATCAAGAGTAAAAGCTGCTTGCAGCCAGGGATGATCGTGACGGTTGAGCCAGGGGTTTATATCCCGGGTAAGTTTGGCATTCGGGTCGAAGATATGGTCCTAGTAACACAAGAAAGTTGTGAGGTGTTAAGTGGCGATTACAATTAATGAAGTTGAAAATGGGATGGGTTTATTGGTTGACGGCCAATTGTATTTTGTGGCTGATTTTAATCATGTGAAGCCAGGTAAGGGCAGTGCCTTTGTACGCATCCGTTTAAAGAACATTAAGACCGATGCGGTGTTAGAACGCACCTTTAGAACGGCGGATTCATTGGACGATGCTCCTCTGGAACGCCGCCGCATGCAATTTACTTATGCTGCCGGCGATGAGTATCATTTCATGGATCAAAACACCTTTGAAGACACGGTGATCAGTAAAGAGCTTTTAGGGGATGGATTGAAGTATTTGAAAGATGATACCGTAGTGGAAGCGATCCTATATAATGATCAGGTGGTTAAAGCGGAGATGCCAACCTTTATTATCGCTAAGATCGTCGAGACCGACCCCGGCCTTAAAGGGGATTCTTCCCGTGCCGGATATAAACCAGCGAAAATTGATTCTGGTGCTTCTGTTTCTATCCCATTATTCATTCAAGTAGGTGAAACTATTAAAGTTGACACGCGAACCGGTGTCTATGTTGAAAGGGTCAAGCAATGAATCTAAAAGATATCAAGGAGATCATTGCCCTCATGAATGAGAACGCCTTAGGCGAGATCGAGATCGAACGTGAGGGGTTGAAATTAAAACTTAAGAAAACAGTATTAGAAGCTCAGGTTTCAGCGCAGGTTCCACAATATGTCATTGAATCGATCCCCTCGCCAAAGATCACGGCGCCTAAATCTTTGTCATCTCCGGAGCCTGTTACATCTAAGAACCATAAAGAGATCAAATCACCTATGGTCGGAACTTTTTATCGTTCACCATCGCCCGAAGCAGGGGTGTTCGTTGAAGTCGGACAGGTGGTAGAGATAGGGCAGGTGGTTTGTATCGTGGAAGCAATGAAATTGATGAATGAGATCAAGTCCGAAGTGCGCGGTAAAGTCGTAGAAGCTGCGGTTCAAAATGCCGAACCTGTCGAATTCGGTCAAACCTTGTTCCTGGTGGAACCCGTTTAAAACCAAATATGTTCTCAAAAATACTAATAGCCAACCGCGGTGAAATAGCATTACGGATCATCCGAGCCTGTAAAGAGTTGGGCATCCGTACAGTTGCTGTTTATTCACAGGCGGATAAGAATTCCCTGCATGTGCGTTTTGCCGATGAAGCGGTCTGTATCGGTAAAGCGACCAGCAAAGAAAGTTATTTGAATATCCCGGCGATCATCTCGGCCGCGGAGATAACCGATGTGGAAGCGATACATCCGGGTTATGGTTTTCTTTCCGAGAACGCGCATTTCGCCGAAGTGTGTGAATCGTGCCATATTAAATTTATCGGTCCGTCCGTTGATTCCATCCGCAAGATGGGGGATAAGATCGTGGCCAAAGCAACCGTTAAGAAAGTAGGGGTACCGTTAACACCCGGCGGTGAGGGGATCATTAAGAAACAGGAAGATGCCTTAGTCATCGCTCAGAAGATCAAATATCCTGTTATTATTAAAGCGGCGGCAGGCGGCGGCGGTAAAGGCATGCGCGTATGCCATAATGACGTGACCTTGATCAATTCATTCAAACTAGCGCAGTCGGAAGCAGAAGCGAATTTCGGTCGCGGTGATGTGTATATCGAAAAATATATCGAAGGCCCGCGCCACGTTGAATTCCAGATATTAGCGGATGAGCATGGCAACATGATCCATTTAGGCGAACGGGATTGTTCTGTGCAGCGCCGTCATCAGAAATTATTGGAAGAGTCTCCATCACCGGCATTGGATGCGAACTTGCGCAAACGCATGGGCGATGCCGCGATCAAGGCTGCTAAAGCGGTGAACTATCATGGCGTCGGAACGATCGAGTTCTTGCTGGACATGCACGGCAACTACTATTTTATGGAAATGAATACCCGCATCCAGGTCGAGCATCCAATGCCGGTGATGGAGACTCTTCCAATAATTTCTGATGACGGCGCTGCACAGAACAATCCCGTTCGCCTA
>JANNCL010000237.1:0-3740 GCA_031386565.1 Candidatus Omnitrophota bacterium | reverse complement strand
CGAAGGCAAACGCGAATTTCATTTTCTGTATATTGCCGGCGGGCATCAATAATTCGGGAGCTGTGGTATTCACTTAAACCTTTCCATAGGCGCTTAACGCCTTTGATTTTTCATGTTCATGCCAGACGATCGGGGCCGGATAATCCGCAAAAACATGCCCCTTCGTTGCGATCGCATGGATATCTTTGGGTGCTGCCCCGCGCAAAGCCGGGACCCATTGTTTTATATACCGGGCATCCGGATCGAATTTGGCTTGCTGCAGCCACGGATTGAATATCCGAAAATACGGCGCCGCGTCACAGCCCGTCGATGCTGCCCACTGCCAATTGCCATTATTGACTAGCGGATCATAATCCACTAAATGCCGGGCAAAATATTGTTCCCCGCGGCGCCAGTCAATGTGCAAGTCTTTGATCAAAAATGAGGCCGCGATCATGCGCACGCGGTTATGCATGAAACCGGTCTGGTTTAATTCGCGCATGCCCGCATCAACGATCGGAAATCCCGTTTTTCCGCTGCGCCATGCTGTAAAGAACGTTTCATTGTCATCCCACGCCAACTGATCATACTTGGGGTAAAAACTTTTCCCCAACACATGCGGGTAATGATACCCAATTTGAGTGAAAAAGTCACGCCAATATAATTCCCGGATCAAGGTATGGGATATGCCGAAAGCTTTATACACCGCCTGATATGTTTCCCGCACAGAACAAGTGCCGAATTTATGATGCGGCGATAATTTTGTCGTCCCTTGCAAGAATGGCACATTACGCTCTTCGTCGTAGCCTTTAAGATCCTTAATACCTGCCAATATTCTTAATGCTTCTGTTCTACCCCCGGGATACAAAGCACGTTCCGGCGATAATGCTTCAATTTCAGAAAACTTGGTACTGTTCTCTAGAGCGCTTTTCTTCGTGTAATAATTCTTCAATGTATTGGCCGTAGGAAATGCAACCTTGATCATCATGGCTTTGCGCGCGTAAGGTGTAAAAACAGTGTAAAAAGTCCCGTCATCTTTGGCAACCGCATCTGGAGGATTTAAGAGCGCATCATGCATCGCGTTAAATACAACATGGTGTTGCTTGCATACCTGTTCGATTTTCAGGTCCCTTGCCCGACTAAAAGGAGTATAATCGGCATTCACAAAAACCGCATCCACCTGCTCCTGTTTTACCAAAGCATCGACAATGTCATGGGCTTGCCCGTAAAATACAAAAAGCCTGGCCCCGCGCTTTTCTAATTGTGCCCGTAGATCGTGTAACGATGCGATCATGAATGAAACGCTGGCCTCCGCTCGATAGGGTTGCTCATCGATCTGACGGGGATCAAAAATAAAACAGGGCATGACCTCTGCGGAACTTTCTAGAGCGGCAATGAGTGCTGTATTATCTTCCAGCCTCAGATCGCGTCGAAAGATAAATAAAGCTTTGGTGAACTGGCGGATCATTTTACGCTTCGCCGGATGAATTGATAGACCCAGGCAATGCCGAAAATAATAGCACAGACCATTACAATGGCAGCACCGGAAGAAAAACCAAAATAATACGACGCATAAACACCGCCCAATGCGGCGATAACGGCAAAGACGCTCGATAAGATCATCATCACGCTTAATCGATCCGTCAATATCCGCGCGGCAGCAACTGGTATGACTAGCAAGGCATTGGTCAGCACCGTGCCCACGGCTTGAATGCCCACAACCACGGTCAAAGCCAAAAAGATCAGGATCGTGTAACGAAGCCGGTCGACCGGGATGCCTATCGCCCTGGCGTACTGGGGGTCGACGCAGAATAACTTCAATTCCTTATACAATAAAAAAAGTACCGCCAGCGCCACGATGGTGATCAACACAATACAAGTCAGGTCCATTGCGCTTACCGCCAATATATTCCCGAACAGCATGGAAAAAAGATCGCGGAATGACTTGGTGGTGCTAATGAGCAAGATCCCCAAAGCGAACATCACATTGGGAATAATACCCCCGGAGGTGTCTTCATTGATCGTATTGTCCCTCGACAACACACCGATCAGCATTGCCGTTACTAAGATCGCCGCAAAAGCCCCGAACAATAAATTCCAACCGAACAAGAAGGCAATGACCAAACCCGGCAAAGCGCTATGGCTTAAGGCGTGTCCGATCAAGGACATGCGCCGCAATACTACAAAAGAGCCCCAACAAGCACACAGCACGCCGATCAACATCCCGGCGAGCGCTGCCCGTTGAATAAAAGCATAATGAAATGGGTCCGTCAAATAATGCATCATTGGTGATCACATCCTAAATGGCGCTGATCCTTTTTCATTCCCGACAACACTTGTTTGCCGTCTTTCAAATATAAAGCACCGTCGTATCGCCCTTCTTCCTGATCATAATAATGGGTGGCTACTACGACCGTCTTGCCTTCGGCCTTGATCCGCTCTAGCAAGGCGGCGACAATATCGCGGGTTTCCGCATCAACTGCATTTAACGGTTCATCTAATAATAACAAGTCTGCTTTTTGGGCCAAGGCCCTGGCAATCAAAACCCGCTGCTGTTGTCCGCCGGAAAGCGTGTTGATATGACGTTGACCAAGATCATCCAGACGCATTTGCTTTAAAGCCTCATGGGCCACCTGCAGGTCTTTCTTCTGCAGCGGTGCAAACCAGCCGCGATACACATAACGTCCCATGCAAACTAATTCCAGAACGCTGACCGGGAATTTCCAATCGATGTCGCTATGTTGCGGCAAATAGACCACCCGGTGATGACAAGCCCCCAGCGCATGGCCGAAAATGCGTATGCTTCCCTTGCGAATAGGCAACATGCCGCTGATGGCTTTGAACAGCGTTGATTTCCCGGCGCCATTCGGCCCCACCAAGGCGATCGACTCCCCCGCATGCACATGAGTGGTCAAGCCGGCGATCGCGAGATTATCGGAATTAGGGTACGCCACCTCCAGGTCCTTGATCTCCAGGGCCGGGGCTTTTAAATTCGGGCTGCTGTGGCGATGCCAACAATAAGAGAATTTCATCGGTTATTCCAAATTATGTTTAAAAATATTAATATTCGAGCGCATCATATCGATATAGGTGGCCCCGCTGCTGTCTTTCCCTCCCAGTGCATCGGTATAAATACCTGTGGCAACCTTTACCCCGGCATCCTGAGCCAACCCTTGCGCTATTTTATTATTCACGACATTCTCCGTAAAGATAGCCTTAACCTTGTGGGTCCTGATGATCTCCATGAGCGCCGCCATTTGTTTGGCAGACGGATCAGCAGCTTCGGTGGTGGCCGAAGGGATCACGGCTCCGACAACCTTAAATCCATAGTGATCGGCAAAATAACCTAAGGCATCATGGTTGGTGACTATATCCCGCTGTTTAAGACCCTGCAATTGCGCCACGGCCCAGGCATCCAATGTTCTTAATCTGGCAATGTACGCGGCCGCATTGGTATCATAAAGCGCGGCATGCTCCGGGTCCAAGTGCCGTAACGCCCGGGCGATCGACATAGCGTAAACGATCACATTGTCAATATCCTGCCAGGCATGCGGATCTATTTCACTGGAATTATCCGGCATTGAACGCAGGCGCGCCCCGGTAGAAACCACGACCCGCCTGGCCTTCGACCCACTGGCGAGATAGAGCTTATCCAGCCAATTCTCCAGCTTCAGCCCATTTTCAACAATAATATCCGCCTTGTTTAAAAGCACTGTGTCCTGTGGTGTCGGCTCAAACTCATGCACCCCGTTATCAGGACC
>JANNCL010000234.1:0-1970 GCA_031386565.1 Candidatus Omnitrophota bacterium | reverse complement strand
GGCGGGTTGATCTGGAAGATGTGATCGGAACGATCGGCACGTTGGATGGAACCCATGCCAAGATAGAGAAAGAAGACCAGGACTATCAGATCCAACAATTATTAGGCCTGCTTAACCCTGATGAAAAAGCGTGCGTGGTCTTGCGCAGCATTGAAGGCTTAAGTTATGAAGACATATCCAGGAGTTTAAAGGTGAATATCAATACGGTCAGGACCAGATTAAAAAGGGCCCGTGAAAAAATGATGGTCAAGAGCCGGGAGGTACAAAACGATGAGCTGTGAACATATCCGAGAGATGCTGTTAACCGATTATCATGACGGCCGGTTAAGCGCGCGTAAGCGCCGCGATATTGACCTGCATTTGGCCGGTTGCGCCGACTGCCGTCTTTTATCCGAACGTGTTTATAGTCAGGCGGTCAAACCGTTTAATGGGGTACAGGCGGCTATGCCGAATGATTTTTGCTGGAGCCAGATCAAGCGCCGCATTGCGCAAGAACCGGTCCCTGTGGTCAGAAAGTTCGCCTGGATGATGCGCCCGGCTTTGGTTTCAGTCAGTTTGTGCATGATGTTCGTCGTTGCGGGCATGGTGTTTTATCAAACCAAGACCAATCAAACGCCGTACATGACCTATGTGTTGGCCGGCGATGCGAATAATAGTGATGAAGTAAGTCGTAATATTGAAGAATACTTTCTTTAATTCTTGGGGGGTCTATGAAAAGAACAATGATGACATTATTTTTGACCATGCTTTTATGCACACCGATAGTGCATGCCCAAATGGGGAATGAAACAGGTCAACCGGGCGATGGGGCCCGCATGGAAAACCGTATTCAGCAGATGTTCGAGCAATTGGACCTGAACGACGAACAGAAAAAGATGATCGAGGCCAACAGGGCAAAGAATAAGGATGCAAAAAATACCCTAAGGGAAGAAATGAAGGCCAATATGAAAGCCATGGGGGAAGAATTGAAGAAAGCCGATCTGGACATGCCTAAGATCAATGCGTTGCATGAAGCAAGTAAACAGCTCTTTAATAAAATGGCAGACCAGCGCTTTAATTCGATCCTGGAAGTGCGCAAGATCCTGACCAAGGAGCAATTTGCTAAATTTACGGAAATGATGGAAAAACGCATGGGTCGTCATTCATCCTGGAGGAATGGCGGCATGAATACGGATAAGCCCTAAATTTTAAGGCTTGCCTTTGGTTTTCCGGACCTTCCCGATTTTGGGAAGGTCTTTTTTGGTAGTGCGAAAAGTTCGGAAGTGTTATAAGATGGATCGGCATCAAATAAAAATTACGGAGGGTTATGTGAAAAATAAAAGATCAAAAGGGGTTACGTTCTTCGCCGCTTATTTTACCATGTCCGCAGCCATGAGCCTGTATCAAAGCCTGGCTGGTTTTAAAATGCTTGATTGGCAAGGTTATTATTCGCTGGTGATGTCGATGGCGTTATTGATCATCGCCACATCATTATTCCAGATGAAAGAATGGTCCAGGAAAGGCATCATTTATTACAACATTGTGTCGACGATGATCGGAATAGCGTTAGTTCCTATCATTCTTAATAAAATAGCGGATGATCCGGCAATGAATTCCAATAAAATATCAGCCGATTCCTACCGGCAAACCCTGCAACTCGGCATGATATTGGCCGATGTGATCATGGTGGCGCTGACAGCCGGTGTGATCTATTTCTTCACCCGTCCCGCAGTTAAGGGACAGTTCAAGCCGGAAGAAGCAACGGAAGAAAGATCGGGGACAGAACAATAAACGGTGGTGGGATGCATTGTATTTTTCCAGAGAATTAATGCATGCATCCCCGAATTTTCTATGTAATACCAAAATAGAATTGTCCTAATTCACCAAAATAAGAATGTCCTAGTTGTAAGATGATCCAAGCGCAAAGCAAGGAGGCGTATGGATCAAGACAAGGATGTTTTTATGATGAGTCGCAAAGAGATCAAGCGTTA
>JANNCL010000210.1:0-4956 GCA_031386565.1 Candidatus Omnitrophota bacterium | reverse complement strand
CCCCTAGCCCCTCCCATCGAGGGAGGGGAACAGTCCTATTTCTTGCGGTGCTTAAGAAATTCTAACACGGCGGGGATCAGGGATATTACCACGATCGCTAAGACCACCAGCGAGAAATGTTTTGAAACAAACGGCAAATTTCCAAAGAAGTATCCGGAGAGAACCCCAGCAAAAACCCACAAAAGCCCTCCGCTGATGTTGTAGAGCAAGAATTTCGGATAGGGCATATTTCCAACCCCTGCCAGGAAAGGGGCAAAGGTTCGGATGATCGGGATAAACCGAGCCAGGATGATGGTTTTAGCGCCGTATTTTGCATAAAAGTCGCGGGTTTTTTGCAGGTGTTCTTGTTTTAGGAATGGGATCTTCTCGTTGTTGAATATCTTGGGGGCCATCAAACGGCCGACGCCGTAGTTGATCATGTCCCCAATGATCGCGGCAATGGCGAGCAGTGGGATCAGCAGCTCTAAACGCAAGGCACCTTTGGCCGCAAAAGCACCGAGGACAAAAAGCAAGGAATCGCCGGGCAAGAAAGGGGTTATGATAAACCCGGTTTCCGCAAAAATAATGATGAAGACCAACAAATAGACCCAGGTGCCATATTGGCCAATGATTTCACCCATATGACGGTCGAGGTGAATGAATAAGTCGAGGCACGATTTAATAATTTCCATATTACTCCTTCGATTTTTGAGTATAATACGTAAGAATATTAACTAAAGGAGATGTTTTATGCTATTGAAAACTTTTGTTTTTTTTAGTTTTGCATTGATGTTGTTTATTATGGGTCCGGCAAAGGCGGAAGAAGATATATTACCTGCAACAGTGAAGGAAGCGGTTACGGTCGCGCCGCATGTTAATGGGGCGGTGTTAACGCCGGAACAAAAAGAAAAGATCAAGGCCGAACGCAAAGCAAGGCGGGAAGAATGGATCAAGGCGCATCCGGAACAGATAAAACAAATGCAGGAGAATCGTTCTAAGCGCCAGCAATGGATGAAAGAACATCCGGAAGAAGCAAAGAAGCAAAAAGAAGCAATGAGAGCCAAACAGTCCGCCAGAAAACTTAAGATGCAGGCGGAAGCGTCGCAATAATAGCATTAACTTGTTGAAGTGCTTGCTGCGCATTTAGATCGTCCGGATCAAAACGCACAAGCACTTCAATGTACCGCTTCGACTCTTCATACCTTTTTAGCTTCCAGTATAGATCGGCCAATGAACGATAGGCAAAGATGAATTTTGGGTCAAGCTCGATGGCATGCTTGAAGTTCGTTTCCGCCAGGTCTGATCGGCCCATGTCGCGGTAAGTCCCGGCGATATTATGATAGGCCACCGGATTCTTGGGATCCATGGCAATGGCCTTGGTGTACCAGATCAAAGCTTTGTCCTGAATGCCCTTATCCGCATATTCCATCCCTAAATTATTAATGACCCGGTAACTGGGGGCATAGGTCACCAGCTGTTCATAAAAACCGATCGCGGTGCGCCAATCCAGGTTGCGGCCGTAATTAATAATACAAAAGATGATCACTACCGCGCTTAAAACAAAGGCACCCGCGTTTAACATTTTCTTGAATTCAAGCAGCGGTAATAAAATACCGAAGATCACGATGAAAATACCGATCATGGGCATATAAAGGAAATGTTCATAGATCAGGGCATTGATAGGGACCAGAACGTTGGATGCCGGGGCGATGGCGATAAAGAACCACGCGCAGCCAAAAGCGATCAATGGACGTTTCTTCCAGAATTTAAAGATACAAAAGAGCATCAACAGGATGTATGCGGTTCCGATCAGCACGTCGGGTTCAAAAAGAGATGTGGCATAAGGCATCTGCCGTTCCACGCGCAGTTGATAAGGGAAGAAAAGGAAGCCGGCGTACAGAAAACACGCTTTACCGAAAGTCATCACGCGGATGAGGATATTATCCGTGAAGGCATTGTGTTCCTGGTAGAAGTTGAAGCTGTTATTGAAATTAAGGGCGGTACCGCGCAGGTAAACATAGAATACGGCCGCAGCCAAGAAGGGCCAGACAACGGACAGGCATTTTTTGATGCGAGTGTATAGCGCAGGTTCTTTTTGTAACAGCAGCACATCCATGACCGGTAAAAGTCCGCAGAGCACAAATCCGGTTTCTTTGCTCATGACCGCTAAAGGAAAAAATAATAACGAAAAATAATAATTACGGCTGGCAAAGGCGGCTTTGCCTGCCCCTCCGGTAGACAGGCTGGATTGACGGAATCGCGTGAACAGCAACAATGAGGATAAGACAAAGAACGTGGCCAGGGAATCGCCTAAGCTGTTGACATAGACCACGGCTTCATTGTGAACGGGATGTGCTACAAATATAAGAGCGACGCTTAAGCTTAACAGGCGGTTGGCAAATAAACGGTTGAGTAAAAAGAAGAGCATGATGCCGTCGACACTGTGGACCATAATAGAGATCGTGTGCCAGCCCGGTTCCCATGTTCCCCAGGCATGCCAGGCGAAAGAAAAGACCGTCAAGAGCATCGGACGCCAGTAATTGCTCAAGAGATAACCGCCGGCAACGAGGTTCTCGCTAAAAAAGTTAGGGAAATATTTCCAGTCCTTGATATAGCGGTTCTTAAGGATAAAATCATCATCATCCCAGAACATCTCGTTTTGCAGGCAATTGTGGTACGCAATGATGCCGACCAACAGGATCAGGATAAGGGGCAGGTATTTATTATTAATGAATTTGTTCCGCATTTTAAGAATCATTCTAATATAAAAATATTTTTTTTATATCGTAATCGTATTAAATCGTGATAATATTCCTGCACATGAAAATTCACGAATACCAGGCCAGAAATTTATTCCTCCAATATGAGATCCCGGTCGCTAACGGCGATGTGTCATCTACCGTCGATGGCGCTAGGGCCATTGCCGCGAAAAGCGGTTATCCCGTCGTTATCAAGGCGCAGGTTCTGGTTGGCGGTCGCGGCAAAGCCGGCGGGGTCAAGGTCGTCAGCAATGAAGCGGACCTGGTGACGGAATTTACCCGCATTAAAAATTTGAATATCAAGGGATATGCGGTCGAAACATTATTGATCGCCAAAGCCATTGATATCAAAAAAGAATATTACATGGCCGTCACCATCGATAACATCAAGGGTGATGTGGTCATTATCGCTTCTGCCGAGGGCGGGGTCGAGATCGAAGAGACCGCCAAGACAGACCCGGATAAGATCATTAAATTTTATATGCAAGGCAGCCGCACGCTAGACCAGAACCGTTGGGTGCCGGTGGTGCAGACGCTGTTCGCTGATGTGCGCCTGCAAAAAAGCGCTACGGCGATCCTCGAGAAATTACTCAAATTATTTTTTGATAAAGACTGTTCGTTGGCCGAGATCAATCCTTTTGTCATTAACGGCGAAGGCAATCTGATGGCCGCGGATGCGAAAGTCATCATTGATGATAATGCGCTGTACCGTCAGGACGAAGTAGCGAAATTGCGCGACATGAAGTATGAAGATGCCGATGAATTAGAAGCCAAAGAAAAGGGCTTAAGTTTTGTGAAGTTAGAAGGCAGTGTAGGGTGTATCGTCAATGGCGCGGGGCTGGCCATGGGGACGATGGACGCGGTTAATCTCTTAGGCGGCAAGCCGGCCAATTTCCTCGATGTCGGCGGCAGTTCCAATCCGGAAAAAGTGCTGAATGCCTTAAAGATCATTTTACGTAATAAAGACCTGAAAGTTATTTTGATCAATATTTTTGGCGGGATCACCCGCTGTGATGATATCGCGACGGGCATTTTAACAGCGCTGAAACAAATACAGATACCAGTGCCTTTGGTCATCCGTTTGACCGGCACCAATGAAAAAGAAGCCAAGGCGATGCTCACCGCGGCGGGTTTAACAACATACACTTCTATGCGCGAAGCCGTTACCGAGGCTGTCAAGCAGGCGAATAAATAATATGTCTATTCTGATCAACGAAAAAACAAAAGTTATCGTTCAGGGCATCACCGGCCGCGATGGATCATTTCATGCGAAACAGATGAAAGATTACGGCACGCTTGTTGTAGGCGGTGTAACGCCGGGCAAAGGCGGCCAGGATGTGGACGGTATTCCTGTGTTTAACAGCGTTAAAGAAGCCAAGCAAGCGACCGGCGCCAATGCCGCGGTCATTTATGTGCCGGCCAAATTCGCCAAAGAAGCCATGTTGGAAGACATTGCCAACGGCATTGACCTGATTATTTGCATCACCGAAGGCATTCCTGTTTTAGATATGGTGGAAGTTAAAAAAGCGCTCAATAAAAGCCATTGTCGTTTGATCGGGCCTAATTGTCCGGGGCTTATTTCTCCGGGTAAGTCCAAGATCGGCATCATGCCGGGACATATCCATAAGCCGGGCAATATCGGCGTGGTGTCGCGTTCCGGGACATTGACCTATGAAGTTGTTTTTAATCTGACTGCCGCGAATATGGGCCAGACCACCTGCGTTGGATTGGGCGGCGACCCGATCATCGGTACGCGGTTCGTGGATGTATTAAAAATGTTCCAAGATGACCCGGATACCAAAGGGATCGTCATGGTCGGTGAGATCGGCGGCGGGGATGAACAGACCGCGGCGGAATTCATCAAAAGCTACGTTAAGAAACCGGTTGTCTCTTTCATTGCCGGACGCACCGCCCCTGCCGGAAAACGCATGGGCCACGCGGGCGCGATCATCTCCTCGGGTGAATCCACTGCGGAAGCCAAAATGCAGATATTAAGAGACGCCGGCGTCACCGTCATCGATTTCCCAGACGAAATCCCTCAAGCGCTTGCCAAGCGGTTGTAATCTTCCATAAAATTGTAAATGTTTAGCGGATTGAAAGATTTCTATAGGGCTTCCCGCCCCCTGGTGGGGCGGGCTAGGGTGGGGGGAGCATTTACGATAAAAGTATTGGTGTAAGACGTGAAGCCATATCACCCTGTCGATGTGCAACATAAGTT
>JANNCL010000206.1:0-17755 GCA_031386565.1 Candidatus Omnitrophota bacterium | reverse complement strand
GGGATCGGCACAACTAAGGCGATTATTTTTGCGGAGGCGATGTTATTAGGGATGTTCATTGGTAGAAAAACATAGAAAGGATGAACGCAAATGTTCGTCTTGACATATTAAAGATTGTCAGGTATATTTTAGAAGTTGTCGAGCATTGATCGTTCGGCAGCGATTCAACGGAGAAAATATTAGGCATTGTAGCCCTGAACCCATCGTGGTTCGGGGCTTTTTTGTTTCCTAAGAAAGGATTCTCATGATTATCGTATTATTAGTCGCATTTCTATTAAACATTGTCCCTGTGTATGCCCAATCGATGGAACTTGTTCTGCCGGCCCCTGGTCAAATGGTTAAGCTTTCACAAGCTTTTGCACCGATCAGTTTACAAGGCCTTAAAATTGACCCTCAGAATCCAATGCGATTTGATTTTATTTTACGAGATGGGCAGAAAAAGAGCACGTCTGCTGTTATGCAGGAAGAGGGTATGAACTTGGTGAGATATTTCCTGGCGGCATTGACCATGCCGGAAAAAGATGTGTGGGTTAACCTTTCTCCTTTCGAACATGACCGCATTATCCCGCAAGAACTAAGTCTGACCCGCATGGGCCGGGATATGCTGGCGCAAGATTACATCTTAAAACAAATGACATCATCTTTGCTTTATCCTAATGATGGGATCGGGCAGGAATTCTGGAAAAAGGTATACACGCAGGCGAAATCGGGTTTTGCTGGTGCGCAAATTCCTGTGTCTAGTTTCAATAAAGTGTGGATCATGCCGGATCGGGCGAGCGTATTGACCAAGGGGCAGACGGTTATTATTACGGCATCACATTTACGCGTTATATTAGATCATGATTATCATGCCGCGCAGAAAATGCAGGAGAAGGATCGCATTCTGATGGGACAACAGGAAGTGGCTGAAAAAGTCATGCGTGAGGTCATTGTTCCGGTTTTGGAAAAAGAGATCAATGAAGGGGAGCATTTTTCCATGTTACGTCAAATATTCCAAGCGGCGATCTTGGCGGAATGGTATAAACGTCATTTTCGCCAAAGCCTCATTGGGCAACAATATACCGATCAGCATAAAGTAACCGGTATTGATGAAACACCGGCTCAATTCAAAGAGGAGTTATATCAGCAATATTTGCAGGCGTATAAGAAAGGTGTTTATAATTTTATCCGGGAAGATAAAGACCCAAGAACGGGAGAGAGTATCCCTCGTAAATATTTTTCCGGCGGGCTTAATGTTGCCGTTGGGCCTGTGTATTCTGAGAAAAAACTGGATGCGGCTCAAGGCAGCAACGATGAACAACAACAGGGATTGTTTAGCAATATGGATGAAGGGGCCTTACATGATATGCAGGTTTATATGAATGGGGAGGGAATTAGATCAATGGCGGTGACGCCGACTGCTTATATTGCGCGTTTAGAAAATCCTTATTGGACACAGGTGAAAGTTACATTCGATAATATTTTTGCTTCTTCCGCGAATAGCGTTAATTTGGAAGCTACAAGGGAACGATTAATAACAAAGAATGTAAGGATCACTTCCGGATGGATAGGGTTGGGTGATGATGTTGAAGTTTTTGCTGTGCGGGTGGCTAATGATGCCACGATGGGAACGCCTAAAGGAGGGATCCGTTGGACGAAAGCATCGGATATGTTAAAAGATGATGAATTTTTGCATGAATGGCAAGAATTTCTAAAAATGCACCCTACACAGGATGAGGCCAAGGCCTTTATAGCAAAATGGTTAACACAAGAGGCGAATTCTTTAGCCATTGGAATGACGCTTAAAACAGCGGGGCTGGTCAATGGTTTGGGCGGTGCCAAGGGTGATGTATTTTTAGGGCAGGTTGTCAGCAGTAATGGTAATTTGGAATTAAGAGATATAACGCCTAAAATGTTAAGTCGTGTGGCCCGTGCACATGCGCGGCAATTGGTTAAGGCCAATGCCGTGGGTATCAATATCGATAGTCCGGCCCCGGATGTGAATACCAATCCAGAGATCATGTCGTGGTATACCGATGAAATGATCAAAACACAAGTTAAGTCTGGACGCAGTATTTTGTTAGCGGAAGTGGATAAAAAAAGCATGGAGCAATTTAAGGGGCAGTATGGGGAGCTTTTTGATCAGTTGTCCAACATTAGTGCAGATAATGAGAATGATACGCCGTATTTAGACGCCGTGTACCAATTCTGGCAAGCCAATGTAAAACAAGGCAATTATATTCCTGTCCCCTGGCTCGGTGTGTTTACCGGGCTTGCCGTTGAGAAAGGCGGTGTTGCTGGGCGTGCGAGTGCCACCGGAGAAGGGGTGGTGGCGGTCATTAAGGCATATTATCAAAGTAAAGAACAGGATTATTATCAAAAGACGGTGGCCGTGCAGGGTTTTGGTAATGTGGGTAGTTTTACAGCCATTGCCGCGGCCCGTGAAGGTTTTAAAGTCCGGGTGATCAATGACAAAGACATTACGTTGATCAAGGAAGATGGTTTTAGCGAATTCGAATTAATAGCGATCGCTGATGCCATGTCAAAAAATGTCTCCTTGTATAGATTATGGAAGAGCGGGTTTATTAACGATCAGGGGATACATTCGGTGGTTAATGATGGCGGTGCAACGACCGCTCAGAAAGTGACAGAAGCTGTCTTGTGGGCGGATGTCGATGTATTAATACCTGCAGCGATGCAATTACAGATCTCAAAAGATAATGTCGGCGGGGTTAAAGCGGGTTTAGTTGTTGAAGCCGCAAATAATCCTGTTTATCCAGATGCATTAAAGCGTTTGCATGAACGCAGCATTGATGTGATCCCGGGGATATTGGCGAATGCGGGAGGTGTTTTTGTGTCGGGGTTACAAATGGAGCAGGCCGCGACAGGGAGAGTTTTGACGCAAGAAAAGGTGACATTGCGCATGACAGCGGCGCTCGGGGACGCATTGACAAAGTTGATGATCTGGAACAAGACTACTTATAAAGGGGTTTTGTCGGAGGCGTATGTGCATTATGTATTAACGCGTTTATGGGCAAAGAGTGTTTTACCGGATATGGCATCGATCGCTCCGGTGATCGTTGTTAAAAGAGATGCTCTAAGTAGTCGATTCCCCAATGGAGGGGCGATCTATGATCGATTGGTTGTTCAAGGGTATGTTGAACCGATCGCAGATAAGGAAGGTTCTGCAACGTTTCATCGGGATTCTTATTGGCGTGTAGTGGAGGGGATCGCCGCTGTTGCGAAGAATTTTAAAGAAGTGGTGCAATTTATCGCCGGGGTTGATATTTCAAAAGCTGCTAGACCAGATTCCGCGATGATCAACGGCGGTATCGATATGAATACATCGGCTTTGAAGATAGAGGAACAGGGTTCTAATATGAATCTCGATCTAGAGCGCATTTCTAGATCCACAGGTAATATCCAGGGATTAGTCCCTGTTTTCGTACAAATGCGCCCGATCACTATACCGGTCCTACTTGGGGTATCACCGTAGTTTTCTTTATTGACAGGCATCAATTAAAGGGACACAATACCTAATTGTCTGTTAACTTGATAAGCAATTAAGTATTGTGTCCCTTTAATTGCTTCGTGGTGCCGTTCTAGAAGGGGTAAATCCGCCACGTTAATATAATAAAAACCTTCGTTATGATGTTTTATGCCTAACGGAGGTTTTTCCATGTTCCCATCATTGTTCTTATCCCGCGTCCCTGCAGGCTTTCCTTCACCTGCGGATGATTTTCTGGACCAACAGTTAGATCTTAATGAGTTTCTAGTCGAGCATCCTAGTGCCACTTTTTTTGTCCGGGTCAAAGGGGATTCTATGACCGGGGCGGGCATTGCCTCGGGGGATATTTTGATCGTGGATCGGGCGATGGAACCTAAGGATAAGTCGGTGGTGGTGGCCTTGCTCAACGGCGCGTTTACGGTTAAGCGTTTGAGTAAACGTTTGGGGAAATTATTTTTAATGCCGGAGAATGAGTGCTATCCGGCCATTGAGATCACCGAGGGGATGGATTTTGAAATATGGGGGGTGGTAAAACATGTCATCCATTCCTTCTAAAATGTTCGCCTTGGTTGACTGCAATAATTTCTTTGCGTCGTGCGAGCGGGTCTTCAATCCTGCCTTACGTAAGAAGCCCGTTGTGGTTCTTTCCAATAATGACGGCTGTGTGATCGCCCGTTCTAATGAAGCTAAAGAATTAGGCATTGCCATGGGGGAGCCGGCGTTTAAATGCAGGGAGCTGGCCCAGCGTCACGGGGTGATCATGTGCTCGTCGAATTTTGTGTTGTATGGGGACATGTCTAATCGTGTCATGCGCACCTTAGCGGGGTGCTGTGAACATATGGAAATATATTCGATCGACGAGGCCTTCTTAAGTGTGGATGTGTTAAGCAATGAGGGGTTCTTATCCTATGGCACCTATGTCCGCACCAAGGTCGGCCGGCATACGGGCTTGCCAGTGTCGATCGGCATTGCGCCGACGAAAACACTGGCCAAGGTCGCCAATCGCATTGCCAAGAAACATTGTCTTAATGGGGTGTTTTGTCTGACGAAAGAAGAAGATATTGACCGCTGGCTGGCTAAAACATTGGTTGAAGACATTTGGGGTATAGGCCATCAGAAAGCGCAATGGCTTAATCGGCAAGGCATACTCAATGCCCTGCAATTAAAACAAGCTCCTGATCATTGGATCAAGAAGAACCTGACGATCGTGACTTTAAAAACAGTTTGGGAATTACGCGGCCTGCCGTGTTTGGAGCTAGAAGAAACATCGGCAGATAAGCAGACCATATTAACCTCGCGCACCTTTGGGGTTGAGGTCATTGATAAGGAACAGTTAAAACAAGCCATAGCCGCTTATGTGGTCAATGCCGCGCAGAAATTAAGGGACGACGGCCTTTTGTGCGGCTATATCCAGGTTTTTATCCAAAGCAATCGTTTCAAACAAGAGTGTTATTACGCCAATGCTTTAGGCATTGATATCAGCCCTTCAACCGCTTATACGCCGGATTTGATCAGCCGTTCTTTTGATCTTTTAGAAAAGATCTACCGGCCGCATTTTTCTTATAAGAGGGCCGGGATCATCCTAAGCCATTTAACCCCGCAAGCCTTCGAGCAGGACCAGCTATTCCACGAACCCTACCAGAACAGCCGCCGCGACCATTTGATGCGTACGATCGACCGCTATAATCACACGACCAATCACGGCAAGATCTTCTTAGCCGCCCAGGGTACAGACAAAATGTGGTACATGACCCAAGCCCATAAATCCAAACGCTATACGACGCGTTGGGATGAGATACTGGAAATTGTTATATAACTATTTAAAAACGCTTTCTTGATGTTCCTGAACTTGCATTTGCTTGAAATACCGGCTATCCTTTAAAATAGGAACAGATGGAACAAGTGGAATGAGGGGAACATTATGGAGCACAGTAATAATGTACCACTGACGACCGGAGAGATAGCAAAATACTGCCACGTAACCCACCGAGGTGTTCTTAAGTGGGTCGCTTCCGGTAAATTAAAAGCCTACCGCACACCAGGCAAACATAGCCGGGTTCAAATAGAAGATTTTATGGATTTCCTAAAGACTTACGCGATGCCTGTACCTCTTGAGATCCAGGAGAGGTTAAAGGGGTTAAAAAGAGTTTTGATCGTGGATGATGATCGCGGCATCGTACATGCCATTGCCCGGACCTTGATGGTTAGCAATAAATATGAGGTGGACATGGCTTATGACGGCTTTGAAGCAGGGCAGAAGTTCTCTCATTTCAAGCCACATTTGGTTATTTTGGATATTCGCATGCCTGGGATGGATGGTTATCATGTTTGCGCCAGTATTCGTAAAGAAGCGGATAATAAAACAGTAAAGATCCTCGCGGTTTCAGGGGTTAATGATCAGCATGAAGTTAAACGCATGATGGATCTGGGTGCGAATGCGTACTTAGCAAAGCCGTTTAGTAATATCGAGCTGCAAAATAAAGTCGAAGAAATGCTAGAGGAAAAATAAATGCAACCGCTTGTCATGTTAAAGAATACGATATCCATGAAGTCGCTCAGAGATCAGACGCGGCAAGCAGTCATATTCTTTTGTGTTATTTTGGCTTTGGTAGTATTGACCTATGTGATGATCTGGGGGCAGGATAATTATTTATTCAATCAAAATAAGGTCATAGAATTACGTTATGCACAATTAGCATATCTACATACGGGTTCAATAAAACTCGATGCAGCTTTGAAAAAACAGATTGCGGCGTCGTTAGAAGCAGATAAGAACCATGAATATTTAACCCAGATATGTTTTATCATTGTTGTTATTTTACTCCTGTTGGCATGGTTGGTCATTTCCCGGATCAACCGTCAAGCGCAAGAATCGCTGGTCATTGCGAATAATGAATTAGCCAAGCGTAATAAGGAGCTTGCGGACTTGAATGACACCCTGGAACAAAAAGTTAAAGATCGCACGGCCAGTTTAACACAGGCGTTAGAGGACCTGAGTTTGACCCAAAAACAATTATTGGAATCAGAGAAATTTGCTGCGATCGGTCAATTGGCATCGGGATTCGCCCATGAGATCAACAATCCTATTGGTTACATTAATAGCAATTTGCAGACCCTTCAGAAATATTTGATCCATTACCGTAATTTGATAACGATCATCGATCATTTGGAAGAGGCTTTAAATTCTAAGAATCAATCCGAAACAGTGCGGCAGGTGAGTTCGTGGATCAAAGTGAAAGAAGAGGCGAATTTTGAGTTTATCAATTCTGATATTGGCAACCTGATATCAGAATCCCAGGCGGGTGTTGAAAAGATCCGCAAGATCGTCATGGATATTCACGATTTTGCCAAGCCGGATAAAGGCGAAGTTGAAACGATACATTTGCAATCTTTGCTCGATAGTGTTCTCAATATCATTGCCAACCAGATCAAATATAAAGCTGTTGTCATAAGAGAGTTCGAGAATGTCCCCCGTGTTAAATGTAATCCTCAAAAGATAGCGCAGGTGATGGTCAATTTACTGATGAATGCTGTTCAATCGATCGCAGGCAAGGGAGCAATCACTCTTAGGATCTATCAAACTGAAGAATACGTGTGTGTTGCGATCAAAGATACCGGTGTGGGGATCACCCCGGAGAATTTTTCAAAGATATTCGATCCTTTTTTCACGACCAAATGAAGAGCGGCGGGCTTAGGATTAAGTGCAAGTTATGACATTGAGCGTAAGAATAATGGCCGTCTGACAGTGGATTCTCAGGAGTTTATAGGGTCAACATTTACTATTTGTTTACACTATTATTAATAGGTAATATTCGGGAGCGTGTATGAAAGAGATCACCGTTCTATTTCTTGATGATGAAGAGAATATTCTGAATTCCATCAAGCGTATGTTCATGGATGAGCCCTATGGTGTTGTTGTTGCCAATAGCGCGCAGCAGGCGTTAAAGATCCTTGAAACAGAAAAGATCAAGGTGGTTTTAAGTGACCAGCGTATGCCGGATATTACCGGGACGCAGTTCTTGCATCGGGTTAAATCACAATATCCTGATATTGTGAGGATCCTTTTTACAGCTTATGCGGACCTGAATGTCGCAGAGCAGGCTATTAATGTGAGCGGTGTATTTCGTTTTATCAATAAACCATGGAATTCCAGTGAATTGAAATCGTCCGTGGTCAATGCCATGTATCATTATGATCTGATCATGGAGAATCGCCAGCTGCTGGAAACCCTTAAATTAAAGAACATTGAATTTCAGACCATGAATAGCCGGCTGAAGAATTTAAACGATGTGCAACGGGAATTTAGTTCAACACTTTCCCATGAATTGCGTACTCCTTTGGCATCGATCAAAGCAGGGATTGATATTGTGATGAGCAAAACAGCCGGTCCGCTGACGGATGAACAAATGAAGTTTTTAGGTAAATCGAAAGACAGTGTTGATCGTCTTAACAGGCTTATCAATAATATTTTAGACCTGGCACATATGGAGTCGGGGAAAAAGAAACTTGATTTTGTTTCCGGCAGTATTAATGATCTGGTCCAATCCGTGGTGGACGCGCAAGCGCCTGTTGCGGCCAATAAGGGGTTGGAAATGAAGCTGGAGCTGGATGCACAGGTACCGGAGATCATTTATGACAGGGACAAGTTGTCCCAAGTCCTTAATAATTTGATCAACAATGCGATCAAATTTACTCAAATTGGTTCGATTTCAGTTAATACCCACTATCAGATACAAGGCAATCATGTGGAGATAACCATTGCCGATACAGGTCCGGGTATCAGCGATGAAGATTTGCCAAAGTTGTTCGAGAAATTCCAGCAGTTGGGTGAATCGCATAATCAAGTCTCGGGCACAGGTTTAGGTTTGGCTATTTGTAAAGAGATCGTGCGTCAGCATGGCGGCACGATACAAGCATCATCGAAGCTGGGTTACGGTACTACGATCAGCTTTATTCTTCCGTTGGAAGAGAGAAGGAGAAGATGAAATGGGAGCGCATAATAAGGTCCTGATCATAGACGATGAAGTTGATCTTGCAGAGATGGTGGCCTATCAGTTCAAAGCCAAGGGTTTTGATGTGCAAACGGCCGCGGATGGTGTGGAAGGTTTAGAGAAACTAACCACGTTCAAACCGGATCTTATTATCTTGGATATCAATATGCCTCGCATGGGGGGTATTGAGTTTTATAATCGCATTGCCGGATCAGATGGTGTGCCGCTGTATCCTGTTCTGGTCTTAACGGCGCGGGCGAATGTGGAAGGCTTGTTCAAAGACCTGCCCATCGACGGCTTTATGACCAAGCCATTTGACGTGGATGAATTGATCGCTCAGGCGCATTTGATCATTCAGTCGAAACAGCAGCACTTTAGTTTCGAGACATGGGGAGAAAAGACGCCTAAGAAGATCTGTATCGCGCAGCATGATCCAAAAGTCTTCGATCAGGTAACCGGGGTCTTTGTCAATGCCTTATATACGGTCATCCCCGCGAGAAGCGGCATCATGGCGATCGAGCGGATCATCACGTTGTTGCCTGATGTGGGGATCATTGATCTGGGATTACAGGATATCGCCGGCGACGTGGTCATTTTTAGATTAAGTCAGGTGTGCAAGACCATGAATATTAAATTCCTGTTAACATCCCCTAAAGGGATTCTCCGGGATCAGAAAGTCATCGACCGGCTAGCAGCTAAATCAGGATTCCTGGCTTTAGTGGAATATGAGGACCCACAGGAACTGTTGGAAAAGGTGAAAAAATTACTTTAATATCAAGTGTATTGACTTTTCGACGCATACGATGTACATTTTTCTCTCATGAATGGCACTTCCTATATCCTCCAGATCGCTCAAGAGCTGGACATTAAAGAAAAACAAGTGGCCGCGACCGTTACGCTGTTGAATGACGGCTCGACCGTTCCGTTCATTTCCCGTTATCGCAAAGAGGTGACAGGGTCTTTGGATGAGGTGGCCATTACTTCCATCCGTGACCGCCTGCAGCAATTGATCGAACTTGATGAGCGCCGAGTGGTTATCTTAGAATCCATTGAAAAACAAGGTAAGTTAACGGATGAATTACGCGCCAAGATCAATGCGGCGTTGACGATGTCTGTGTTGGAAGATCTTTATTTGCCCTATAAACCAAAACGCCGCACCCGTGCGACGATCGCTAAAGAAAAGGGGTTAGAACCTTTAGCCCAGATGATCTTTGAGCAAAAACCGGAATTTGATCCGCGCAAAGAGGCGGAAAAATATATAGATGCGGAAAAGAAAGTCCTGACCATGGATGAAGCCCTGGCCGGTGCCCGCGATATCATGGCGGAGTGGATCAATGAAGATGCGGATGCGCGCGCGAAGATGAGGGCCTTGTATCTAGAAGAAGGTAAATTTGATTCTAAGGTCATTAAGGGCAAAGAAATCGAAGGGATCAAGTTCAAGGATTATTTCGAATGGCAAGAGCCAGTAAAAGGGGCGCCGTCTCATCGTGTTCTAGCCATGCGCCGCGGTGAAAAAGAAGAGTTTTTAATGATGCGCATACACGTTGATGAGGCCAAAGCCTTGGGAATATTGCGCGAGAAGTTCTTAAAGAAGCCGTGTGCTTCCACCACACAGGTAGATATGGCGTTGGAAGACGGGTATAAGCGTCTATTATCCCTTTCGATCGAAACGGAAGTGCGTTTGATCTCTAAACAGGCGGCCGATGAAGAAGCGATCAAAGTTTTCATGGATAATCTTCGCCAATTGTTAATGGCCTCCCCGTTAGGTCAGAAAAATGTTTTGTCTATCGATCCGGGTTATCGTACCGGGTGTAAGGTTGTTGTTCTGAACGCTCAAGGGAAATTAGTGCATCATGCCGTGATCTATCTTCAAACATCGGATCAGACGGAAGATGCGGCTGCCACGATCAAGAAACTGCATAAATTGTTTAGTTTCGAATGTGTTGCTGTCGGTAATGGCACTGGCGGAAGAGAAGCTGAGAGTTTTGTACGTTCACTCAAATTGCCCAATGTGCAAGTGGTCTTGGTCAATGAGAGCGGGGCTTCTATTTATTCCGCGTCTGATGTTGCCCGGGAGGAATTTCCTGATCATGATGTGACGGTGCGCGGTTCTGTTTCTATCGGCCGCCGTTTACAAGATCCGTTGGCTGAGCTTGTCAAACTTGATCCTAAATCGATCGGGGTGGGGCAATATCAGCATGATGTGGATCAAGGTAAATTAAAGAATAGTTTAGACGACGTGGTCATTAGTTCCGTTAATCAGGTCGGCGTGGAAGTTAATTCCGCCAGTAAACAATTATTAATGTATGTGTCCGGTTTAGGGCCGGCATTAGCACAATCCATCGTGCATTATCGTGATGAGCATGGAGCTTTTAAATCCCGTGATCAGATCAAGAAAGTCCCTAAGTTAGGGGCTAAAGCTTTTGAACAAGCCGGCGGTTTCTTACGTATCCGCGATGCTGAGAATTTATTGGATGCTTCTGCGGTTCACCCTGAGAGCTATCCTGTGGTTGAACTAATGGCCAAAGATCTTAATGTTTCGGTAAAAGAATTAATGAGCAATGAAGCGTTGCGTAAGAATATCAATGTGCATCAGTATGTTTCGGACAAGGTTGGTTTGCCGACTTTATTGGATATTAAAGAAGAATTGGCGAAGCCTGGCCGTGACCCGCGTTCTAAATTTGAAGCCGTAGAGTTTAAAGAAGGGGTGGCTTCCCTGGAAGATCTGGTTGTTGGTATGGAGTTAAACGGCATTGTCACCAATGTGACCAATTTCGGCTGTTTTGTGGATATCGGTGTGCATCAGGATGGCTTGGTGCATGTCAGCGAATTGGCGGATACTTTCGTGAAAAATGCCGCAGATGTGGTCAAAGTGGCGCAAAAAGTCAAAGTTAAGGTGGTAGAGGTGGATATTGCCCGTAAACGCATCTCTTTGACCATGCGCAAACAGCCAAAGCAAGAGGGTTTACCTAAAACCGCAGTAAAGTCTTCTCCAAGTAAACCGCAAACATTTAAAAAGCCTCAAGAACCACAAGCCCCGGCCCGTAAACAGCTTTATAGCTGGTAAAAACTCTTTTGTGGGCCTATGTTGATTTTTCGCATTTCATAGGGTATACTTCCCAAGTAATATAAATTTACAAATCAATCCATTAAAAATACCTGGTTCAATGATCAAAAATATCCATAAAATCGTTTCTTGTGCGTTAGTGATCGCTTTCATTGGAACAACGCTTAATATCCCTAATGTTCAAGCGGGAGAAGTTGTTGTGCCCGTGATGCCAAGGCCCGGCACCATGGTCAATTTAAGCCCTGCCTTTACGCCAGCTTACCTAAAAGGGATCGTCATTCATCCGGATAATGCCTTACAATTCGACTTCTTGATCAATAAAGGCGACGGTAAATTAAATGATCAAGAAAAGAATCTTGAGTATACGAAATTAGTAAAATATTTTTTAGCTGCATTAACGGTGCCGGATACCGACCAATGGGTGAACTTAAGCCCTTATGAAAAAGACCGCATTGTCAAAGATGATTTCGGCAAGACCGAAATGGGCAGGGATCTGTTGGCTCAAGATTATCTTCTCAAACAGATCACGTCGTCCTTGATGTATCCCGAAAGCGGCATCGGTAAAAGTTTTTGGGATAAAGTCTATGCCAAAGCCCAAGAACAATTCGGCAATACAAACATCCCCGTCAATACATTCAACAAAGTATGGATCGTCCCCAGCCAAGCCATCGTCTATGAAAACGGCAATACAGCGTATGTTGGTCAAAGTCATTTGAAAGTCATGTTAGAAGAAGATTATTTGGCCATCAACAAGAACATCATTTCCCCTCTCCTTGTGGGAGGGGCTAGGGGAGGGGTACGATCCCAAGAAAGGGATATTACCCCCCTCCCTAACCCTCCCCACAAAGTGGGAGGGAATCATGAGATGGCATCCCAAATTATTCGCGAGATCATCCTCCCAGAGCTTGAACGCGAAGTCAACGAAGGCAAGAACTTCGCCCAATTACGCCAGGTATTTTCCGGCATGATCTTAGCCACCTGGTATAAAAAGTCACTAAAAGAATCCTTATTAGCCAAAGTTTACGCCGATAAAGCCAAGGTTAAAGGCGTCGATCAAAATCCTCAGAATAATCAGCAGATCTACCAACAATACCTGCAAGCATTCAAGAAGGGCGTTTATAACTATATCAAGGAAGATACAGATAAATACACACATCAGCCTATTCCCAGAAAGTATTTCGCGGGGGGAATGCGCAATACATTTGATGTTGAAATGCAGGTTGAAAAAGTAACGGACCCGGCCATGGTGGGAAAAGTTTTGAATGATCAGCTGGATGCAGCCGCTATTATTCTGGATCCATCTAAAATATTCTCAGCACCATTTTCAGACAATACGCTTTATATCAATGGCTCTAACTTGCCTATAACTACTCAATTAACACCATACGATACTGGCAGGATTGAGAATACATATGTGAAGGATAAAACGCAGTTTACAATTCTTACTGTAGCTGGAGGGGCCCTTGTTTTAAATAGAGTAGATTCGGATCAGAGAGATGTGAGGATTAAGCTAAAATTAAGGACTAACCCCTGGTTCCCGAATGCAAACGCTGCGATCGATGAACTTATCCGATCAAAAAGAAAAGTTTATTTTGCTAAGACAGATAAAGGTTATATTTTAAGAACTGTTGATGAGAGAATGGCGGCGGTGACGAATAATGTGAGAGGTACGAGTGCAGCACTCATCAGTACGTCTCAAAGGTTATATATAATGGGGAGCACGTTCCATGCCACAACGCTTGATTCAATTAACATAAATACTATTAGGACTTATGAAGAAAAAAGGGTGCCTTTTACTATTTCTTCCTTTGAGCATAATTTGTTGATACTGGAGAATAAGTATAATAAAGCGAAGTCTTCTTTTTTATTAGATGCTGATGCTTTGACGGGTGGGCATGAAAGAACTATTGCTCGATTAATGAGTTCTGGCAGGGATGTTGTTTTTGTGAAATGGGATGGTGGGTATACGTTGCAGGCTGCAGATAATGCAATGGCGGGAACGGATGAGAATCCCTTGGTCTTTAAACAAAAGGCCAATGAAAAAGAATCGGTTATAGAAGAAAAGTTGTCATTTATTGATGAAATAAATTATAGGGAAAAGTATGATCCATTATTAGCGAAAGCAAGGAAATTCTTAAATGGGGAGATATCATTAGGAGAAGCGGCTCAAAGTGAACCCACAGGCGATCTTTTTGCTGATTTTTTAAATTTTAATTATAGAAAAAGCGTTCTTGTTGCTGCTTGGGTTGCTGCTAATCGTGGTCTCAACCAAGAACAACAAATATCTATTCAGATTTACCTAGAGCATGATGCAAATGAAAGAACTTTTAAGAATGCTTTGAAGGCTTTTGAATATTCAATAGCTAAAGGTAAGGATAGTTTACAGGAAGCTGAGCAAATTATAAAGAAAGATCAAGCGATGAATGCTCTAGTAAGGAGTGCGGCTGTCGCTCTAGCATCTTCATTAGTGTTAACTTTTACTTCTCCTGGTGTTTATGCGCAAGAAGGTAATAAAATTGAAACATATCAAGAACTGAAGGCAAATACGGCACAGCAAGAAGTAAGGCCTATTAGAACATATCAAGAAGCCTTCAATGCGGTAGCAATTCTGCAATCCCTCTTTAATCCAAGCGACCCAAAAGAGATTGTTAGAATTATACGGGGAAAAGAAATAATGGATCAGGTGATTAGACCTAAAATAGAAGTGAGTGTATATAAAAGCCGGTTTAGAAATCAGGGTGATATTAAATTCAAAGATACAAATGAAACAATTCTTTCTTATAACAGCATAGCAAATGCCGATAATACAAATAAACCAGAAATATTTAACACAAGTAACGGTATCGCTATAGTAAACGATAATACCGTTATTATAAATGTCGGACCGAAAGCATATAGGTTCACCAGAGAAATCGAAGGTTACTTGGTAAAGATCACTATTGCGGTAGAACCGAAGGCGCTTCAACCAGAGAAAGCCAGTATAAGTGATGTAGGCGGTATCGACATGAATGCGGCCAATATGGACTTACAGATCAAGCGGGATGGGAAGGGCGTGCCTTTGCCGATCGCTTTGCAGGACATGGCCCAGCTTTCGCGCATTGAAGGGTTTGTGCCTCGGATCATGGGTATTCGTCCGGCTTCTTCTTTGCCTGTGTTTCGGCCTTCAGCTTCGAAATAATTACATTCTTGGCACCAAGAAATCGTTTGACGCAACACGCCTCGCCTTGTAACATATGCCTCATGTCATTACGCATTGCCATCACAGGTTCAACAGGTTTAATCGGTTCCTCTTTGGTTTCCTTCTTATTAAAAGAAGGGCATCAGATAACGCAGATCTCCAGAAAGAAAGAACTTAAAGGTCCCAAAACACCCGTCATCCTTTGGAATCCGGATAAGGGCGAGATCGATATTGATGCTTTAGAAGGCTTTGATGTGATCATTCATTTGGCCGGGGCTAATGTCGGAGAGCGATGGGATGTGCGTGATCATAAACAAGCAATCTTAGACAGCCGGGTCAATGGTACGGGTTTATTGTGCCGCACTTTGGCTAGTCTTAAAAATAAGCCCAAAGTGTTGTTGTCCGCATCGGCGATAGGATTTTATGGCAACCATGACGCGGAAGTGATCTTGAGTGAAGATAGTTTACCCGGTGATGGTTTTCTAGCCGATGTTTGTCGTAAATGGGAGACAGCAACAAAGCCGGCATCCGAAGCGAATATCAGGGTGGTTAATTTACGTTTTGGGGTAGTGCTTAGTAAAAATGGCGGGGCTTTGGCTAAGATGTGGCTGCCGTTCCAGTTAGGCCTGGGCGGGGTATTAGGTTCAGGCAAACAAATGATGAGCTGGGTCGCGCTCAATGAGATCCCTTGGATCGTCTTATTCTTGATCAATAGCGGTCATATTTACGGGCCGGTGAATGTTGTTGCCCCGCATCCGGTGACCAATGCCGATTTTACCAAAACATTAGGTGATGTTATCCATCGTCCGACGTTCTTACCTGTTCCCGCATTCGCGGTGCAGTTATTATTTGGGGAGATGGGTGAGGTTTTATTGTTGGGCGGTAGTTATGTGGTCGCTAAACGTCTGCAGGAGTTGGGTTATAAGTATCAGTACCCGCATTTAAAAGAAGCATTAATAAAGGCAATTGCGTAATGGCGTATCTTGTTCTAGCCAGAAAATATCGTCCTCAGAATTTCGAAGAATTAGTTGGGCAGGATCATATCACAGACCTGTTGCGCCGCTCCATTGAATCCAAGCGCATCGCGCATGCGTTTATCTTTTGCGGACCACGCGGTATCGGTAAAACATCCACGGCCAGGATCATGGCCAAATCCCTAAATTGCCAGGAAGGTCCGACTCTGAAGCCTTGCGGCGTATGTTCTGCCTGTATGGAGATCGCGGGGGGGAATAGTTTTGATGTGATCGAGATCGACGGGGCTTCCAATCGCGGCATTGATGAGATCCGTACTTTACGGGAAAATGTTAAATTCGCGCCGGCTTATGGGCGTTACAAGATATATATCGTTGATGAAGTGCATATGCTGACCAATGATGCGTTTAACGCATTATTAAAGACCCTGGAAGAACCGCCGGAACATGTGAAGTTCATTTTTGCGACGACTGAAGCAGGGAAAGTGCCGGCGACGATCTTATCGCGCTGCCAGCGTTTTGATTTTAAACGCATTTCTGTTGATGTCATCATGAAGAATTTGAAGAGTATTTGTCAGAAGGAAAATTTAACCATTGAAGAGGCTGCTTTGTTCGCGATCGCTAAAGCAGCGCAGGGCAGCATGCGCGATGGGTTGAGTATCTTAGACCAGTTAAGCGCGTTGGGGCAGGAAGGGATACAGTCCAAAGATGTTTATTCTATGCTGGGGATCGTTGAGACGGAGCTGCTTTTTAGTTTGACCGATGCGATCATCGCCAAAAATTGTCCGACGACGCTCAATGTCTATAATGAACTTGTCGAACGCGGCAAAGATATCAAGCAATTGGGTAAGGACTTGATCGAGCATTTCCGTAATCTGATGATCATCAAGATCGGCGGGGTGACGCTCACCCATATGGTCGATTATCCGGCCGCCGTGAAACAACGTCTGGATGGTCAGGCACAGAAAACAACTATTCCGGCAATATTAAAAGCGATGGATGTGTTGATCGAGACTCAGGAGATATCGCGGGTGATGGAAACATTGCGTACGCCTCTGGAATTAGCTTTTGCGAAATTATGTTTTGCGACTACGAATGTCAGTGCACCGGCGTCACCGGCAATGACCATGGAAGAGGTAAAACCGGCAGCGCCGATCTTACAAGCGGCGCAATCCGCGAAGATGGCCTCCACCAGCGGAACGCTTAATCGCGTGCCAAGTGCGTTATCTGTGCCGCCGCCGGCTGTTCCCGTAGATCCGGCCGCATTAGGAAATATCACGCTGGAAGATGTCCGCAAACAATGGAATATCATCACCCATAGCGTTTCAAAACAAAAAATGTCGATGGCAACCTATTTGCAGGATGGTTTTCCTTCCAGTTATAAAGACGGGAAATTAACCATCGGTTTTACCAAGGACCACGCTTTTGCCATGGAATATGTGGCCGCTAAGGATAATGTGGCGATCATTGAGAAAGTGATACAAGAACGTTTTAACGCGCTGGTGGTGGTGGCCACGCGCATTGATGATAATGCCCCTAAAAAAGTAGAGGCCGGCGTTGTCACGGATGTCTTGGAGATGTTTAGCGGCGAAGTGGTTAAAGAATGGCCGAATGAATAATCATGTATCCTAAGCTCATTGAAAATTTGATCGAACAATTAAGTAAATTGCCCGGAATAGGACGCCGCAGCGCTGAGCGCATGGTATTTTGGCTGATGGGGCAGGATGCCGCGAATGTCAAAGCATTAGCCGATAGTTTAGTGGCTTTAAAAGAAGGCTTAAGGTTTTGTAAGAATTGTAATCATTTGACTGAAACAGAACTATGTTTGATGTGCGCGGACACCAGTCGTGATAAAAAGTTCGTTTGTGTCGTAGAATCACCCAAGGATTTACTGGCGATCGAACGCACCGGAAGTTTTCGCGGCCTGTACTACGTTTTATTAGGTAATATTTCACCGGCCGACGGCCGCGGCCCGGAAGATCTGCAGACGGGAAAACTTTTAAGCCGTATCCAGGATGACGGCATCGAAGAAGTGGTCATCGCCACCGACCCCGATGCCGA
>JANNCL010000034.1:0-5192 GCA_031386565.1 Candidatus Omnitrophota bacterium | reverse complement strand
GTTTTTTCGAGGTCGGAAGTAATGATACGGTCTTTTTCATAAGGCGATAAGTTTACCCAAAGATCCTCTTCCGGCAAAGCTAGAAAACTTAAGAAATATTTGGTCAGAAGCTGTATTTGTCCTTGATCCGCCCCGGCCAGGTCAGTATTATCCACGATAAAATCGATCTTAAACGGGTCTTTGGGGTCAACGGTAATGGCTTTAAGTGATGGCAATGAAAATACCGGAGAAACACTAACTAACGACCCCGGCGGCAGCATCACAACATTGTGAACAAAAGCACTTTCTGCCTGTGCTATATCTACTGCAATCACATTAGTTACGAACGAAAGGAGCACAAAAACAGACAAGACCCTAAACCATTTAGGCAATCTGATCCTGATCTTCTTCCGGGAGCCGGGCAGGGTTGGGACGACATGTATGCTTTCGAACATGTCATAAATATATATGGTAAATGTTAAGGTTGTATTAAGGCAATGTTAACTTTTAGGGAGTCAGATCGGGATTTTCATGAACGTGTGGACAAAGTGTGTACTATGTGCTATATTAACAATGACGTATTAAACAATGCCACATCTTCCTGTGCCGCAAGAAAGGATTTTATGACCATCATCCAAAAAGATACCCGTATCGACCTGCGAATCGGGAACTCCCAGAAGGACTTCTTAGTCTATGCCGCAGGTCTTAAGAATATGAAACTCTCTGCCTTTGTTTTGAATTCCGCAATAAAAGAAGCGGAAGATATTGTCGCCAATAAAACACAATTTTCCTTATCTGAAGATAAATGGAAAGTATTTTGCACAGCGCTAGACCGCCCCGCACGTGAGAACACAAAACTAAAGAAACTTTTTAAAGGCCCTGATCTTTTCCATGAATAAGTTCAAAAGACCAACTCTTCTTGAGCGGCATCATGATGTCAGTAGCTTCGACTGCGGGGAAGAACTTTTAAATAATTATCTTCAAAAATTTGCCCTCACCAATAATCAAAATGGCTCATCAAGGACATATGTAACAACACTCGCCGAAAAAGTTATTGGGTACTACGCATTAACACCCGGAGCAGTCCAAAAATCCCTCACACCTAAGCGGGTAGCCAAAGGCTTAGCCTCCCATCCCATCCCGGTCATCATCATCACCCGGCTTGCCGTTGATAGATCCCATCAAGGGCAGGGCGTTGGGAAAGCGTTGATGCGCGATGCTCTTTTAAGGATCATCGATGCTGCAGAGATTATCGGCGGCAGAGCCATCTTAGTACAAGCGAAGAATCAGCACGCAAAGCACTTTTACGAACAACTAGGCTTCGAACCATCCCCCATCGACACCATGCATCTTTACCTGCTGATCAAAGACATCAAAAAAACCTTAGGGGTTTAGACTTTAGCTTAGAATGCAGATAAAAAGAATCACGGGGTTAATTCAGGATTTTCGAGAAAGTTGTTGTAATGAAACAAGATACAACTCTTTGGATGGGAAGATTCACAGGCTTGTAAATGTTCTTTAAAAACCTTGGGTTCCTGCAAATGCTTATAGGCTCCAACTGCCATATTGACTTTTTTAAGATTCGGCAAATGCGGCCTAATGCCATCAATATTCTTTTGATACGTGGCGGTATCCGGCGGATAATTCATGAGCGTGACAAATTCAACCAAGCTGGAATTTACCCAAGACGGCCAGTCTTGCAGCGCTTCATCCAAAGCCCGCCCATACGAAAGGCAACCGGTGGTGCTTACATGGATCATGGGATTTAATGCTTTGCTCTCTTTGACCAGCAAGCGCAATAGACCCGTTACTTGATCACGCTTCCATTGCTTCCAGGCCGGATCAGCTTCCACGACCGTGGTCTTATTCGCCGCGCGTTTATAGCGCACGATATTATCATCGGAATATCCGTAAAACGGATGCACATCGGGATAACGGATATAATCGAACTGTATGCCGTCAAGCTTCGGGTATTGACCAATGACCTCATCGACCAATTTCAAACACGTACGGATGACGCGCCTGTCCGATGGTTCTAGGAAATACTGGTTATCGATCTTATAGTCGGCCAAATTCTTTTTAGGATCATTGTTCTTGGTCAAGATGGAACTGCCGTATTTCTTAAGCAGGGGCGCATCAACATTGCCGCCTAAACTTAACATGTTCATCCACGCGTGGACTTGAATACCCTGGGCATGCGCCTTGTCGATCAATAGCGCAAAGGCATCACGGCCGACTTTACGGCGGCAAACGCGATAGGGCTCATCGTCAGCGACTTGGGAGGCAAACCAGGACTTATTCCCCCGGTACACCTGCACAAAAATCGTATCCATATGCTGTGCTTTCGCAAAAGCGATCATCCGTTCCATCTGGCCGACGCTCGAAAGCACCGGCTCTTTCTCCAAGGACCAAACAAACATCCCCCGAGGCACATCGTCGGCAAACACCGGGACAACACAAAAAAATACGATCATTGTTAAAAAAAATCGCTTCATCGATTCTTCCTTCCCTGCATGTCCATCCACACCGCTAATAACAAGATCATCCCTTTGATGATGTATTGATAGGTAATATTGGTATCCATCAAACTCATCCCGTTATCCAGGCTCGCCATGATCAAGGCGCCAATCACAGCGCCGGCGATCGTGCCTTCACCGCCCAACAAACTTGTTCCGCCGATAACGCAAGCAGCGATGACGTCGAGCTCCATCCCCTGTCCTGCCGACGTGGTGGCGGCATTAAGCCTAGCGGTCATGACCACACCGGCTAAACCCGTGAGTAAACCAAAAACAGCGAACAAGACCAAAACCCTTTGCTTGATATTGATCCCCGATAATGCCGCTGCGTCGGGATTCCCGCCCAACGCAAATAAATGCCTTCCAAAAATGGTATTCGCCGCAACAAAATGAAAGATCAACGCCAACAGGAATAATAAAAATACCGCATAAGGAAGGCCTCGATTAGCGACCATGACCGCAAAAAATGCCAATACCAAAGCTAAAATGCCCAGCTGCACACAGAGGTCAATGACCAACGGTTTTACCTTAAATCCATATTTAATTTGTTTTGCTCTTTTTAAGAAAAATGCAGTTAACAAGGCAATGCCGACAAAAATACCAATGCCGATGGTGACAGATGAGGTGATATATCCTTGACCAATGATCTTGAAATCCGGCAGCAGCGGTGCGATGGTGGCCCCTTGGGTCACGCCCAAGACCAATCCACGGAAGATCATCATCCCTGCCAAGGTCACTATGAACGCCGGCACGCCCTGATAGGCAACCCAAAAGCCCTGCCATAATCCGATCAGAAGGCCAACACCTAAAGCCCCTGCCACCGATACCCACGCCGGCGCGTGGCCGTTAACCTGTAAATATGCGGCGACCGCTCCGGCTAAAGCGACCCCGGAACCGACGGAAAGATCAATATTCCGGGTAATGATGATAAAGGACATGCCGATCGCCAAAATACCAACCGTTGCTGTCTGCAGGAATAAATTCGAGAGATTGCGCGGCGACATAAAGACACCATGCGTCAACCAGGCAAAAATTCCCCAGATGATCAATAATGCCGCAAACATTGTGTATTGTCGCCACTGCCGCATAATCCCTCCGTTATTTACCGACTGCGTATGCCATGATCTTTTCCTGAGTAGCTTGAGCGGACGGCATATCCCCGGTGATCTTCCCCTGGCTCATCACCAAGATACGGTCGCATATGCCTAACAGCTCGTTCATTTCTGACGATATGACTAAAACACCAACACCATTCTTGATTAGATCATTGATGATCTGGTAGATCTCGATCTTGGCCCCCACATCAATGCCGCGCGTCGGTTCATCTAAGATCAGCACCTTAGGTTTGGTCATCAGCCATTTGGCCAAGACCACTTTTTGTTGATTGCCGCCGCTTAATTGTACTGTTTTTTGATGGATCGATGATGCCTTAATGCGCAGATCTTTCGTGTACCCATCCGCCGCCATTATCTCCTTGGCCTCATCGACAATACCATAAGATGCGATCTTTAGTAAACTTGCCAGAGATATATTCGACTGAATATGCTGTTCTAATACCAATCCATAACGTTTTCTGTCCTCAGAGGCCAAACTTAATCCCGCCGCGATGGTTGCCGACGGATTACGCGCCTCCAGCACCTCGCCATTCAATGTCATTGTGCCCTTGCTCCGCTTTCCCCATAATCCAAAAAAACTCATCACTAATTCCGTGCGTCCGCAGCCGACCAAACCCGCTAGACCAAGGACTTCGCCATGGCGCAACTGAAAACTAACATTGTCAATGTGCTTGTGCGTGACTTCATCATCAACCGTCCATTCACGCACATCCCACATGACATCTTTAGCGGTGCGTGAATCTTTCGGATAAAGATTATGCAGCGGACGGCCGACCATCAGGGCGATCAAGCTTTCTTCATTAAGACCCACCTTATCCTTCACCGCAACTGTTTTTCCATCACGTAAGACCGTGATACGGTCCGCGATCTGAAATATTTCTCCCAGCCGATGCGATATATAAATGCACGTCACCCCTTGAGCTTTTAGTTCTTTAATGATCCCTAAGAGAACGTCCGCTTCTTTACTGGATAACGCGGCGGTTGGCTCATCGAGGATCAGAATGCGGGCTCTCTTGAACAAAGCACGGGCGATCACGACCATTTGCTGCTGCCCGACACCCAAATCCCCAACCTTGATAGTGACATCCACCTCCAACCCGACTTGTTTTAATACACGACGAGCAATGTCAATATTCTTACCCCAATCGATCACCCCCGCGGACGCGGCTTCCTGCCCTAAACAAATATTTTCCAGAACACTTAAATTCTTAGCCAGGATCAATTCCTGATATATGATCGCGATACCGGCCAACTCCGCGGACTTGGGATTTTTAAAGCGGGCTTCTTTACCGTCGATAAGGATATGCCCCTGATATGCCCCGGCAGGATAAACACCGCTTAGAACTTTCATGAGCGTGGATTTACCGGCGCCGTTCTCTCCGACCAACGCATGGATCTCTCCGGCACGAATATCGCAAGAAACACCGTCTAAAGCCTTGACGCCCGCAAAATCTTTGACGATGTCCTGCATTTGCAGGATATATGTATTGCCGGGATTATTGGACATCTTCTTTTTTTAAATAACCGCTGTTCACTAACACCGCTGTTAAATTTGTTGAATCCACCACGACCGGTGTCAACA
>JANNCL010000192.1:0-3948 GCA_031386565.1 Candidatus Omnitrophota bacterium | reverse complement strand
CTCGGTGATCCCGCAGATGCTCATGATGACCTGGGATATTGGTTAAAACAGCCCGCAAGAGACCGGTTGGCGGCTATCGACATCCTGAGAAACCAAGCCTATGGAAGCACAGCAAGACTTCAAAGAGTTGCTCGCGTTATTCAACGCCCTTCACGTTAAATATATCATTGTTGGCGGATACGCTCTTGCCTTCCATGGAGCCCCGCGCATGACTGGTGATATTGATATTCTTGTCGAATCAAGCAATGAAAATGCCTTGAAAGTTCTGACAGCATTGAACAGGTTTGGTTTTGGAAATACAGGGTTAAAAGCTGAAGATTTCAGTCAAAGGGGAAACGTGATCCAGCTAGGCCAGCCGCCTGTTCGTGTTGACATCCTGACGTCGCTCAGCGGTGTGAGTTGGGAGAAAGCTTATGAGACCAGAGAAAAAGGACGCTACGGTGACCTTTTTGTTTATTTTATCAACCGTGCAATGCTGTTAAAGAATAAACGCGCGGTTGGAAGAAAAAAAGACCAGGCAGATCTGGAAGCTCTCGGTGAATAAATACTATGCGCATTCTGATCTTCGGATTACCCGGTTCCGGAAAAACAACATTAGCTAAAGAATTAACAGCACATCTGCCATGCTTGTATTTAAACGGCGATGCCGTGCGTGCGTTGTTCAATGATCAAAATTTCAGTGCCGATGCCAGGGTGGTGCAGGCCAAACGGATGCGTGCACTTGCGGATATGTTTCAAGGAGGGCTAGTGATCGCGGATTTTGTTTGCCCGACGGAAGAAACACGTAATATCTTCGCACCGGATGTATCTATCTGGATGAATACCATAACGGAATGTTCTTTTAGTGATACCCAAAAAATTTTTGAACCACCCTGTGATGTTGATATTGTGGTTACGACAAAAGATTCTAGTCTGCATGCGATAAGGATTATTAAAACGATTAAACAATGGGTGAAAGAACATGAAACTCACGATTAATGGATTCCCTAAGGTGGGAAATCATGCTCTTTTGAAAGCGTGTGAATTATTGGGTCAGCCGGTTGATGTGAATCATTTATCCTATGCGGAAGGGTTGCCAGAAGGGACAACGCATCATATTTTTATTAAGCGAGATCCAAGGAATACGATCATTTCTGCCGTGCGTTTTACAGGACAAGTTGTTTCCGTGGGTTCTTTTTTAACCTGTTTCCGCCGTTATAAATTAACTGGATCAAATATGACATTTGCCGAAGCTTTGGGGGCTTTTGAAGGCTGGCTAACCGATGCTAATACGCTGGTCATTCGTTATGAAGATTTAATTGCGAATGATAGCACCATGCGGCAGATTGCGGCGTATCTTAAAATCCCTTATCTAGACGGGGCTTTCGAACTTTTGCCAGGACTCACAGTGACATGGAACGAACAACATTCTAATTATTTATCCCTTTGGACACCGCAGTTAGAGGAAATGTGGATGGCTGAGGGCGGCGGCGATCTTTTGAAACGATGGGGTTACTAAAATGGAAATGCTAGTTAGAACTGTAGATAAAAATCAGCCAGACCCGGAATTATCCCTGATGTCTTCCAAACGTGGTGATGTGATTGCGATTTGTCCTGATGGTTGGACATGGAGCATTCCTGAACGTACAAATCCTGAATGGTGCATAATCCGCTCATCGATTTTGCCATCCCATGCCTCAGTGTTGATGGCGACTCCTAATTTTATAGATCCAGGGCACAAAAAAGTTAGGCGTTTATACAAACTGGATCTAGATCGGTTAAATATGGGCATGTGGAAAGATCTGAAAAAGGGCGTGCAGGTTGATACTGCGATAGACATACCTGCGCATATTATTCAATTAGCCACGGTGAAAAAATAATGGGCACAACTGTAAAGACAATTCGCAAAGACGGTACAGGAGACTATACGACACTACAATCATGGGAAGATGCCGCTCCGGCGAATCTGGTGACGGATGGGAATATCTGGCAAGGGCAATGCACGGTTGCAACCGATGAATTCACCTCTGCGTCATCGATATTAACCATGAGCGGGTCGACGGCCGATGCAACGCATTATAAAGAGTTAACGACAGGGACCGGCGCTAGTTTTAAGGATAATGTGAACGTGCAAACAAATGCCTTGCGTTACAATGCGTCAAATGGCGTTGCTATTAGGGTCACTACAGGAGCAACCAGCGGTATTAATTTAAGTGAGAATTATGCCCGTATTAACAATATCCAATTTAAAACGGATTACGTAGCATCGTACTACACGTGTATGAGCTTACCTAATACAGGATGTATCATCAAATCATGCATCATCGAGTCTTTAGGTTCACATGGAGCATTAGTTGGTACTTTGAAACTAACTGGTGGAGCAACAGCTATCAATTGTTTGATCATCATGCGTCGTTCCGCTGCCGATTCAATAATCACGGGCAATAATCAAGCAGGAACTCTATTAAATTGCACGATTGTTTGTCCTAGTGATATAGCTGTAAAAACAACAAATGGAATATCTTCAAATTATTCTACTCAATTGACACGCAATTGCGCGATTTTTGGATGTACCAACGTTAAAGCTGGATCCTCTACATACACATTCACCACCTGTTATACCGATGTGGCCGCTCCGCCAGCGGGCTGTACAACCGTTACATACACCAATCAATTTCAAGATACAACAGACGCAACACGAGATTTCAGATTAAAAACCGGAGCAGATTGTTTGGATGCCGGGACGACAGATTCTGCAAATGCTGCGACGGATATTGCTGGTACAGCCAGACCTCAAGGCTCTGCATATGACGTAGGCTGTTGGGAATACGTTGTCCCAGGCTATCCCCGTCATGGTGACATGAATTTTATGGGGATATAATTCCGTGCCACCCACCGTATCCCGAATTATTTTGTGCGGTGGGAAACGCGAATTGCAGACCGTTTCTTCCGCGCCCATTGCCCCCCAATGTTTCCGGCAGATGCCTGTCTGCCGCAGGCAGGTGTGTCCCTGTTAATGATTTTTTTTAGCTGTACGGAAGAGGCTTGACGGGTGGAATATAAAGTGATATCATTTAAGTGATATCATGATATCAGAAAGGATATATCATTATGGTTCGTGCGGTAATTTCATTCGATGATAAGGAACTTAAACGCATTGACGCTTTGGCCCGTAAAACTAAGAGATCTAGGGCTCAAGTGATCAGAGAAGTGATGAGTCAGCATTTAAAGAAAGAAGATGTCCAACCTACATGGAAAGAGCTTGTTTCCCAAACGGCGGGTATGTGGAAGCATAAGAATATTGATGGTGTTGAGTATCAGCGTAAATTGCGTGCTGAGTGGGATAGATAATGTCTAAAGTGTGCTTGTTAGATACGAATATCATTGTTGATCTTTTTGAGAACATTCCGGATGCGGTGCAGTTGATCAATTCTTTCAAACCGGCAGATATTGCGGTTTCTGTTATTACATATACCGAGACTTTGGTGGGGTTTGATGATCCTCAACAAGAGAAATTATTTGAAAACTTTATCTCCAGAGTGCGTTATTTTCAGATCGAAAAGTCAACGGCGCGTATTGCGGCTAATTTAAGAAAGAAGCATCATTTTAAGCTGCCGGATGCCTATCAGGCAGCTATTGCGCTTGAACATGACTTGATTTTATTAACGCGTGACACTGCAGATTTTGATTCAAGAGTACACAAATTTGTTAAAGTGCCGTACCGCCTAAAACCCCGCGCATAAAATATCTCATTCTTTCATTGTTTCCAACCGGTTATCAAATAAAATACTATCGAAGCGCGAACTCTTATAAATTATTTTATCTATTCAGATATACATATCTTATATGTTTTAAAAATGACATTATTTAGATATGTATATCTGAATAGATAAAATAATTTATAAGAGTTCGCGCTTCGATAGTATTTTATTTGATAACCGGTTGGAAACAATGAAAGAATGAGATATT
>JANNCL010000189.1:0-6967 GCA_031386565.1 Candidatus Omnitrophota bacterium | reverse complement strand
TTGATATGCAAACGCATGCGTACTTAAATGTGGTGCGGGAACACTTATCCAACGAAGAGACTGTTCCTTTTAATAAGATCCCTCTGGAAATGTTCTACCATGCCAGCAGCCCGTTCACGATCGGGATCATGTGCTATATGTTGGCCTTTATTTTCTTTGTCATCTCTTTTGCTTCGCCTAAACCGCTCTGGTATTACTTAGGGTTAGGCAGCGTTATCGCCGGTTTTATCCCGCATGCCTTAGGGCTGATCGCCCGCATCGTGATCATGTCCCGTCCGCCGGTATCAAATTTGTATGAAACATTCATCTTTGTCGGCTTTATCGCGGTCATTTTGGGCCTGTTCATCGAATACAATAACCGGCAATGGTTAGGGATCGTCACCGCCGCGATCGGCGGTACGGCAATGTTATTCATCGCCAATAAATACAGCGCCGAAGGCGATACGATGAAAATGCTGATCGCGGTGCTTAATTCTAATTTTTGGTTAGCGACCCATGTGACCACCATCACCATGGGCTATGGAGCCACCTGTGTCGCCGGTGTTTTAGGCCATGTGTGGTTATTGCAGGCCGTGGCGCGCAAGCCGCAGGCTGTTTTGGATAAGACTTATAAAACCACCATGGGCATTCTAGGCCTTGCTTTAACACTCACGTTTTTAGGCACTAATTTAGGCGGTGTCTGGGCGGATGAGAGCTGGGGCAGGTTCTGGGGCTGGGACCCTAAAGAAAACGGCGCTTTGATGATCGTCCTATGGATCGCTATCGTCATGCATGCCAAAGTCGCCAAAATGATCGATGCCTTAGGCATTGCCGTCGGCTGTGTCATCGGCATGCTGATCGTCATGTGGGCCTGGTTCGGCGTCAATCTCCTAAGCATCGGCCTGCACTCCTACGGCTTCACCCAGGGCGTCGCCACCACCTTGATCGTCTATGCGGTTCTTGAGCTCATTTTCATTACGGTCACGTCGTGCTTGATCGTCAAAAAGTAACAACGTATTAAAAGATGTTTTTGCCATGGCTAAAATAATGCGGTATACTGCCAATTATGTCCATCGATCACATCACCAAAACAATTAACCGTGTTTTCAGATCTCAACAAGGTGTTGATTACGTATTGTTATTCGGCTCTGCCGCATCCAATAAGCTTAGGCGGCAAAGCGATGTTGATATTTTTGTGGGAGGGCGGATGACTTTTGGACAGCGTTCCAAGGTTATGGCGCAACTGCACATTTTACTGAAGAGGGATATTGATATTGTTTTATGTCAGGATGCGGCCAATGATGTTGCGCTTAATGCTTATGCCAAAGGGATCAAGGTCATGGTCAGGGATCAAGAGCGGCTGAAATCTGATTATTTCAAACATTATCATGCCTACGATGATGCGCAGTATTTGAGAACGATTAAAGCTCAAAAGATCAAAAGGAACTTCAGTGGTCAATAAGAATGTTCTTGAACGCAAGATAGAATTCATTGATAAGCATTTGGCCCGGCTTGAACAATACCGCAAGGTCAGTTTAAATGCCATGCTGGGAGATCAAGCCATGCAGGATATCGTGGAATATAATTTATTCCAGGCGATCAATCATCTGATTGCCTTGATCGAGCACATTGTTGTGGATGAGGGTTATGGCATGCCGCAGAGTGCTTATGAAGGGGCGGCATTGTTAAAGGCTAAGAATATATTCACGGCCAATGATTGTGATGTCTTGCAGAAAATGATCGGTTTCCGCAATGTGATCGGCCACGATTATATTCACTTAGATAAAAAGATCGTTTTTAAAGTCCTAAACAAAGGTATCAAAGACATCCGTCGCATTGCGATGAAATTAATGAAGAAATTCCGTTAAGTATTTCTACGCCACTTCCTTACGTATAACTCCGCATTTAATTTTCTCTTCCTGCTATGTATAGTAGTTAGCTATTTTAAATCATACTATATGTGGTGGTTTTCTAACAAGGAGGGGTTTATGGCGATCGCTGTCTTTACTCGGATCATCAAACGTAACGGCAGGGTGGAAGATTTTAATCCCACGAAGATTTCCAGTGCTATCGCTAAGGCGGGGCAGATCACGGGGGAGTTTGGTGAGGAGATGGCGCAAAAGATGACGGTCAGGGTGCTTAATATCGCCCAGCAGATATTTAGCGATAATCCGACGGTCGAGGGAATACAGGATATTGTTGAGGATGTTTTGCTTTCATCGCCCTATCGTAAAACAGCCAAGTCTTATATTTTGTACCGCCAGCAGCACGCTGAGATGCGCGAGATCGTCTCGCGGTTTAACACCGACCTTATTGATAAATATTTAAACCAGCACGACTGGCGGGTCAATGAGAATAGTAATATGGCCTATTCCCTGCAAGGCCTCAATCATTATGTCTCTTCCGAAGTCAGCAAATTGTATTGGCTTAACCGCATTTATCCGGCGGCGATCAAAGAAGCGCATCAACGTGGCGATTTTCATATTCATGATCTTGGATTATTAAGCGTTTATTGTGTGGGCTGGGATCTGCAGGATCTGTTGACTGTCGGGTTTAAAGGCGTTTCCGGCAAGATGGAAAGCAAACCGCCCAAACATTTCCGCGCGGCGCTGGGGCAGATCGTTAATTTCTTTTATACCCTGCAAGGGGAAGCGGCGGGTGCTCAGGCCTTCTCTAACTTTGACACGCTGTTGGCCCCGTATATACGCTTTGATAAATTATCCTATGAAGACGTTAAGCAAGCCTTGCAAGAGTTTATCTTTAACGTCAATGTGCCCACCCGCGTCGGGTTCCAAACGCCGTTTACCAATATCACCATGGACTTAGCTGTTCCCAGCTATTATAAGGAACAAGGAGTGATCATCGGTGGGGTAGTTCAGAAAGAAACCTACGGTGATTTCAAGCATGAATTGGATATGTTTAACAAAGCATTTTTGGAAGTGATGCTTGAGGGGGATGCTAAGGGCCGGGTATTCACTTTTCCCATCCCAACCTATAACATGACCAAGGATTTTGATTGGGATAATCCTAATCTGGAACTATTGTGGAAAATGACGGCCAAATACGGTATTCCATATTTCTCCAATTTTATCAATTCTGACATGAATCCCGAAGATGCCCGCAGCATGTGCTGCCGTTTGCGTTTGGATAATCGCGAATTGCGCAGCCGCGGCGGCGGTTTGTTCGGGGCTTCGCCGTTAACTGGTTCTATCGGGGTGGTGACGGTCAATTTACCGCGCATTGGGTACACCGCGAATAATGAAGAAGAGTTTTTAGACCAGTTAAAGCGCACCATGGATCTGGCCAAAGACAGCTTGGAGTTGAAACGTAAAGTATTAGAGAATCTAACGGATGAAAATTTGTATCCGTACATCAAATTTTATCTGCGCAATATCAAAGGCCGTTTCAACCAATACTGGAAGAATCATTTCTCCACCATCGGGGTCTTGGGGATGAACGAAGCCTGCCTTAATTTGTTAGGGGAAGATATTGCTTCCGAAAAAGGCAAAGCTTTTGCGGTCAAGGTTTTGAATTATATCCGGGATGTGCTGGTGCAATATCAAAAAGATACGGGCAATATTTTTAACCTGGAAGCAACACCGGCGGAAGGGACGTCCTATAGCCTGGCCAAACTGGATAAGGCCATGCATACGGATATCATTTGCGCTAATGAGGCAGAGTATGCCCAGGGACATGAGCCGTTCTATTCTAATTCCTCGCATTTGCCGGTCGGGCACACGGCCGATATTTTCGAGGCCTTAGACCATCAGGACGATCTTCAGACCCTATATACCGGCGGCACCGTTTTACATGGTTTTATCGGGGAGAAGATCGATAACGCGGAAGGTTTGAAATGCTTGATCCGTACCATCTGCACGCAATACCGGTTGCCCTATTTTACCATTACTCCGACTTTTAGCGTTTGTCCCAGCTGTGGTTATTTGGCAGGGGAGCATCCCACCTGCACGCGTTGTGCCAGTGAATGCGAAGTGTATTCCCGGGTGGTCGGTTATTTACGGCCGGTCAAGCAATGGAATAAAGGGAAAAAAGAAGAGTTTAAGGAACGTCAGACATATCAAATATGCGTATAGGCGGATTTCAACGATTAACGTTGGTGGATTATCCGGGCAAAGTCGCGGCGACAGTGTTCACCCAAGGGTGTAACTTTCGCTGCGGCTTTTGCCACAATGCCGCGCTGGTTCTTCCCGAAGCTTTCCAGGTGCCGATCCCGGAACAAGAAGTTCTGGAGTTTTGCCGGCAACGCCGTGGTCAATTGCAGGGCATTGTCATCAGTGGCGGCGAACCGACCATACAAAAGGGGTTGGTTGATTTTATTGCCAGCCTGAAAGACATGGGGTATGTTGTTAAGTTAGATACCAACGGCAGTCATCCGGAAGTTGTGGCCGCACTCATTGACCAGAAATTAATTGATTACATCGCCATGGATGTCAAAACCTCCCTGGCTAGGTACGCAGAGGTTGTCCGGTGCGGATGCGATATAGCTAAAATACAACAAAGCATTGATCTTATCCTTAAATGCGGTTTGCCCTATCAGTTCCGCACGACCTTGGTTGATTCAGTATGTTCTATCAATGACCTGCTTTCAATACAAGACATGCTCCATGATTCTAACAACTATGTCTTACAGCCCTTTGTTCCTTCCTCCACAATGGTTGATCCGCTTTTCCAAAAATAAGTCACCCGCCCCATTGTAAAAATAACAAGAGGTGTTAGAATCCCTATGATGAGCGGGGACTTCAATAATTCTACATTACAAAAATCGCTGAAAGAACTGGCGGATATCAAGTTCGCCCTGGATGCTTCTTCCATCGTGGCGATCACCGATCAGAATGGTAATATCATTTACGTGAATGATAAATTTTGCCAGATCTCTAAGTACTCTAGTGATGAGCTGTTAGGACAAAATCATCGGCTCATCAATTCCGGTCATCATCCTAAAGAATTCTTCCGTGACTTATGGCGCACTATTTCTAGCGGCAAGGTCTGGAAAGGGGAGATCTGTAATCGTGCCAAAGACGGGTCTTTGTATTGGGTCGATTCGACCATAGTCCCTTTCCTTAATGCCAAAGGTCATCCGTACCAATATGTTTCTATCCGCAATGAGATCACCCAGCGTAAATTAATGGAAGAACAGGTCAAAGCGCTTCCCAAACGTATCATTGCTGCGCAGGAAAGTGAATGCAACCGTATCGCGCGGGATATTCATGATGATCTAGGACAGTCGCTGGCAACGATCAAGATGATGATCCAGTCATCCTTGTTAGATGCGGGGGAAAAAGCGCCGACCAAGACGGATTCGAAGCGGATCATTGACTATTTGAATGCGATCATTGAGAAATCCCGTAATTTAGCCACTCGATTGCGTCCTAGTACGCTTGAAGTGTTAGGTCTAGACACGGCCTTGAAATTGTTGGTGGAAGATATGAATCATCACAAGGGTTTTAAGGTCCGTTTTTATCCGCTCAAGACCACTGACCGGTGTTTTCAGGGGGAGGCGATCAATATTTTCCGCATTGTCCAGGAAGCCTTGACCAATAGCATGAAACATTCCAAAGCAAATTTGGTGAAAGTGCGGATGACTGTTGCTAAAGGCAGGTTTAAGATCGTCATTGAGGATAACGGGAAAGGTTTTGTGGCCAACGGGAAGTCCCAGGGTCTCGGTCTGGCAACGATGCGGGAGCGTGCTAAGTTATTGGCAGGCGATCTTACGGTCCGCTCAATCGTCGACGAAGGTACTTGTATCATTTTGGACATCCCTGTGGCGGCAAAAAGCGCATGAAAACCATCCGTGTTATCTTAGCTGACGACCATGAAATGTTCCGTTCCGGTCTGAAAGTCCTTTTAGATAAAGAGCCTGATATCAAGGTTGTCGGACAAGCCCATGACGGCGAGCAATTGTTGGAACGATTAGCAATGTTGACGCCGGATTGTGTGGTCATGGATCTAAGCATGCCTAATTTAGACGGCCTAGCTACATTAAAAGAGATACAACAGCGCTACCCAAAGACCAAATGCCTGGTCCTGACCATGCAAAAAGATGAAGAGCATTTTAAAAAAGCCATGGCCAACGGGGCAAAAGGCTATATCTTAAAAGACAGCGCTTTTGATTCATTGGTCATTGCCATCAAAATGATCATTAAAGGCAAATCATTTGTTTCTGCCGCGATCTCCGATATCATTACCCAACAATTTGTCAGCTCCGTACGTGAAGGTGATAGTCCGTCGCTAGAGATCTTGACCGCCCGGGAAAAAGAGATATTGCGATCGATCGCACAGGGTGCGGCGAATAAAAATATCGCGGCGCGCTTGAAGATCAGCATCCGCACCGTGGAGACACATCGCAGTCATTTAATTCACAAATTAGGATTGAAAACAACGGCGGCATTGGTAAAATACGCCATTTCTAAGGGGCTTGTATAGCGTTTCTACGTGTTACTACGTAGTCGTGTCAGTAGTTTAGCGCATACAATATTTACAGCGCGTATTTTAATATGTCTTCCAGTTATGAAAACCATTTTGATCGTGGAAGATCACAAAGATTTTCGTCGTGAGGTCAGACACTTTTTAGAGGTCAGCCACATCGATGTGCGTTTAGTGGAGGCAGCATCGGCGGAAGAGGGGATCGTTGCCGCGAAAGCGAACAGGCCTGAAATAGTCCTCATGGATTTTTGGCTCGGCGGGATGAATGGGATGGATGCGGCGGCACAGATCAAGGAAACATTGCCTTCATGTTCCATCATCATGCTGACAATGTTCGATATCAAAGAGATCGGGCAGCTCAACGGCAAGCATCACGTTAAAGAATTTATCAGTAAGGGAAATCTGTTCGAGCAGTTGATCCCAAGCGTTAAGAAGATATTGAATTCGGTCAATTAGTCATTTTCAAGGAGACGCATGAAAATATTGGCGATAGGTTTTAATCACCGAACTTCCCCCATTGAAATGAGAGAGAAGTTTCATTTAAGTC
>JANNCL010000180.1:0-1710 GCA_031386565.1 Candidatus Omnitrophota bacterium | reverse complement strand
GCCCTATGCCAACTGGGTGGTGGTGATCGAGATCACGTTTGGCATCCTGTTCTTCGCGCTGACCACCGGGATCGTCTTTGCGCGCTTTTCGCGGCCAAGTGGGCGGATCCTGTTCAGCGAGACGCTGGTGGTGCGCGAGATCGACGGGGCCCCCACCCTGATGCTGCGCGCCGCCAACCAGCGGCACAACCTGATTTATTCGGCCAACGTCCATGCCTCGGTTCTGGAGGACGCGATGGTCGGCGATACCCGGATGCGCCGCTTCAGTGACCTTAAGCTGGTTCGCGAGGCCAATCCGGTCTTCGCGCTGAGCTGGACGGTGATGCACGTAATCGATGAGAACAGCCCGTTGCACGGCTGGGTGGAAGATCACACCTCGGTCGGCAATTCCGAGATCATCGTGGTGCTGTCCGGTTTCGACGAGGAAAGCGGCCAGATTGTCCACGGCCGCTGGGCCTATGCCTGCGAGGATATCCGCTGGAACGCGCGGTTCGCCGACATCATCAGCATCGATGAGACCGGCATGCGCACGATCGACTACACGCGGTTTCATCAGGTGATCGAGGGATGAGGGGGCTTTCGATTGCGCTCGCCGCGCTAGGACTGGCCATAGCGACGCCGCTGCTGGCTGAGCCGTCGCCAAGCGTGCAGGTCCAGGTCGAAGCCGCTCTCGCGGAAGCTCCGAAAGGTACGCGCTTTGGCCTTTTGGTGGTGGATGAGGCGGGCACGGCCATCGTTTCGATTAATCCCGACCAACGCTTCATCCCGGCGTCAAACACCAAGCTGTTCACGACAGCGGCGGCCTATGCGCTGCTGCCGGGGATGGATCAGCCGGATGTGGCAGGAGGGACGCAGGTCGCGCTCCGGCCCGGCAAGCGCAAAGGTGTTCCGGACGTTGTTCTGCTGGGCCGTGGTGATGCCCGCATGTCGAGTGCGATCGACTGCGTCATTGATTGCCTGGCGACGCTGGCCGACGCGATGGCGGCCAAGACGAAAGTAGTTGGCGATGTCGTCGGTGACGATACCTGGTTTCCGGATCAGCGCTGGAGCGCTGGGATGAGCTGGAACAATTTCGGCTCCAACGACGCAACTGCGGCGTCGGCGCTGTCGCTCGATAGCAATGAGCTGATCGTAACGGTCGTCCCCGGTGCGGTCGGTGAATCCCCCAAGCTCACCGCGTCGCCCTTCGTGTCTGTCGTGAACGAAGCGGTGACCATGGCTGGCAGCAAAACCCATCTGACGCTCGAGCACGTGCCTAACTCACGCAGCTTTCGGCTCTATGGAACGATCGCACCCGAAGCGCCTGAGTGGCAGGACCGTATCGGCATCGACGATCCGGCGCTGTATGCCGCCTGGACCTTTGCAGGGATGCTTGGTGCACGCGGAGTCAGGATCACTGGGCAAGCGGTCTCGCAGCACCGGCCTGTCACCGACAAGGACAACCCCGACTGGTCATTCGATGGAAAAGTACCAGGGCCACAACGCATCGATACAGCGCACGGCGCGGTCATTTTCGGATTTACCGGAACCGAACTGGAACCATTGGCCAGTTTGAAGCCTGCGCCCTTGGCCGAAGACGTGGTGCTGATCAACAAGGTCAGCCAGAACAACCATGCCGAGATGCTGCTGCGGCGCATGGGCCGGCTGGGCGCAGCGGGATCGACTGGCGAGGGTCAGCAAGGCATGGGTACCGTCTTCACTTACATGGCC
>JANNCL010000163.1:0-3033 GCA_031386565.1 Candidatus Omnitrophota bacterium | reverse complement strand
AATATCTTCGGTATACTGTCTTTGGGAATACTGCCGTTGCCAACGGCGATCAAAGCGCTAACAATATTACGGACCATTTTATAAAGGAAGCCATCCGCGGTGATCGTGATCAGGACCAGGTCGTCTTTTTTGATCACAGTTAATTTCTTAACCCGACGCACGGTGCTTTTAGGCTTATGGCTTTCGGAAGCATTCTGGAAAACCTTAAAATCCCGCTTGCCGACTATATCTTTACACACAGCTTTCATCCAGGATATATTTAACGGCTGAGGATAATAATACGCCCGACTTCTTAATAAGGCCGACGGCGCACGCCGATTCAAGATGGTGTAACAATAGGTCTTCTCTTTAGCCTGCTGGGCATGAAATGATATCCCCACCTCTTCCACTGCTATAACGGAAACATCCCGATCTAAAGCAGTGTTCAATGCCTTAAAGATCACCTCCGGGGAATGATTTGTTGCCACGGCGAAATGCGCCGTTTGTGCCAAGGCATGAACCCCCTTGTCCGTGCGCCCGCAAGCCAAGCAATTAACCTTACGTTTGAATATTTTTCTTAGCTTTTCTTCCACATGGTTTTGAACGGTACGCAATCCTGGCATCTGCGTTTGCCATCCATTAAAAGCAGCTCCGTCATACTCCAGAATGATCTTAAATTTGCGTAAAGGGGATATTATATCCATGTCAGGATCAAACCAAATACATTTCTTCTCGAGAAAGCGGGATCAGGTTCGCGTAGAACATCAATCGCGCCGCATCATTGAGCTGCAATAATTTCGCTGCCTTACCTAAAAAGATCCCTCTCGTTAATAAAGCACACACGGCATGATAGCGCGGACTTAACCTGTATGTTTTACGTTGCGGCCAAGGCAAAAGCCGAACATGCAATGACGGATTATCGTTTAAGAACCCTAGTTTTATCCCGAACTCAAAGATCTCTCTGAGCAAAAGAATCGTCAAATTCACGATCTTTGGAGTATGTTGCTTCATTAACTCAACCTTATACCCCTCCACGACCACCGGAGTTACCGACGCTAACTGTGCGATCTGGGGATAATGAATATGCAAATATTGCCGAAAGTCTTTGAGTACGCTTTCGAATCGGCGCATTGTCACAGGAGGGAACTCTAAAGAAAAATGCTTCATAAATCGATCCGCAAAATCATCCCATTGAATATGACGTTCAATGGTCAACGCTTCCCCACTACTGATCTTAGCTTCCACTTGAGCTAAAAGCGCCTCAGCGGATCTTAGATCCGCACCGCCTATTTGGGAATAAAGCAAACCTCTGGCGGTAAATTCAATGTAATATACATCCCCTAATTTATAAACTCTTCCCATTCACACCCCAATTAGAACTGCATCTTCGGCCCTTGCATCGTCATAGTCCCGCCATCTAATCCCTCTGAAAAGTCCACGTTGTCTTTATTCATAGTGTCTCTTAACTGCCGCTTGGCAATCAATTTACTCATTTGTGCGGGAGTAAGCACTTTGCTTAGTTCCGCTTCTTCTTCATCGCGGAACTTCAACATTGCTGCCTTAATCTCCTTCTTATTCGAAAACATCGCATCACTGTTACTATCAAGATAAGCCTTACGCTTAACAATGCTCTTTTGCACAATCGGCCCAACCGCAATGATCTGGGCATCATCTAACTTTAAATCCTTAGTCATTTTTGTTACAACGCCGTGTACATTACTGGCAGAGGTATCGGCATAAACATGAAATGAAAGAATAAGTAAAACAACTAGAAATATGAACGCATTAAACATTTTATACATACAAAGTCCTTTTTAAAATAATAAGTGACAACTAATATACAAAATCTACCTGCCAAAACTTCTGTATACTAACTTTAACATAATTGATCATCCTTATGAAAATTTTAACCAATAAACGGCGCACAAAACAACATAATTTTACGCACAAAACTACAAAAATATTCGCACAAAAAAGCAAAACCGTTGCAACCATAATGGTCACAACGGTTTGCACATGGCGGAGAGGGTGAGATTCCGTCGAGCTATATCTCATAAACCCTTGATAAATATCAATCTTTTGAATTCTCCGTCGAATCAACCGCTTTATTCTAATTACGATTGGTATCCGATGCAAGCTGAATTAAATCGATTCTTGTGATTAAGTTGGGCACCGTTTGGGCACCAGATTACAAATCTAAATCACAATGATCTGAATAAAAATCATCTTTAAGATATCAATATTATTTCTCTAAACTCTTATCAACCAAAGTTTTCATCAATTCAGAAGCATGATTCAAAACAGCGCCTCCTAATGGGTCTTTACTTAAAAAGTTAAACCCACCTTGCCCAAAATACAAACCATCAGAAACTAAAAAAGAAATTCTTGCATCTCCTCTTTTGGGTTGAGGCAACCTTTTCTTATCCCACGGCCCAATTTTAGAGACCAGTTGTTCACTTTCAGCAAACAACTTGGAGATCTTATTGTTGATTATTGCGTCATCTGCATTTTCCCAAATAATCATCTTTTCAGAATAATTGATGTATCGGGCAGTATTATCAACATATACAGCTAAAGTGTCTAATCCAGCATCCATCCCAACCTCAACTATAACCCCAAACAGCTCCTTCTTCTTTGGCTTAATACCCAAACGAAGCAATTCATAACAAGCAAGAATCTTGATCCGAGAATCATTCTTTGAATCACCAGCTATTTTCTCTAGCTGTTCCAAACTTTTACTATTTGAAAATAATTCCAGCCAAGGGGAAATAATTTCACCTTTATAAGTATCCTTATATAACTTGAGATTATCGCAAAATAACAAATTATAAATAAGATTCGTATGTTCGTTCTTATATGCCTTAATAAACGCTTCCTGACCTCCCACTTTATTAAAAAAACCGAAGAAAGACATTTATATTATCCTTTGAATATTATCTAATCATTGCAATGAGAGACGCAATGCTTTTCTTAGTTGAAATTCCTCAGGGTTCTCCAGTATTTAATTGATCGCTGCTGTTAATAATTCTTGAGTCTGCTCCTGTTTATCAGCCC
>JANNCL010000133.1:0-9982 GCA_031386565.1 Candidatus Omnitrophota bacterium | reverse complement strand
ATGATCAAGACCCAACGCCGCCTTTGATCTTAGCAGCCGATGGTAACTCACCGCGAACCGATGGGCCTCATCGCGCACGCGCATGACCAGTTTCAATCCAAGCGACTCTTTGGGAAGGAGGATGGCCGAACGTTTGCCGGGCAGGAATAACTCTTCTTCGCGCTTAGCCAATGACACAATGGGGATGCCTAGCCCTAGCTTTTTTAACTCTACGACCGCCGCACCTAATTGACCTTTGCCACCGTCGATCAAGATAAGGTCCGGGAATAATGTGCCCTCATTCTTTAAACGGGTGTACCTTCGGCGCACCACCTCGGCTATCATTTGAAAATCATCGATGCCTTTAACCGTCTTGATGCGGAACTTGCGGTAATTCTTTTTATCCGGTTTACCATTAAAGAACGACACCATGGATCCCACCGACTGCTTGCCCATGATATTGGAGATATCAAAACACTCGATACGATCGATCTGTTTTTCAAGCCCTAAAGCACGCTGGACCTGTTCGGCTTCTTTGAAATAATTAATATCTTTCGTGCCGGAATACAAAGCCCCGATCGCCCGGATCTGGTCGCGCACCACCGCGGCCCCCTCAAAATCCCTAGCCTTGGATAATGCCTCCATGTCGTCACGCAGCTGGCGATAGAGATCGTCTTTCTTACCCTCTAGGATCATCCGCACATTGCGGATATTGCGGTTATACGCTTCTTTACTGATCTTGCCCTCGCATGGCCCGGAACATAAACCGATATGAAAATCCAGGCATATCTTTTTCGCAAAAGGTTCACAGCTGCGAAAGGCGAAGATCTTGCGCATGATCCCCAAAGCCTCTCGGATCAGCATAGGATTGACATAAGGGCCGTAAAGATTAGCGGGGATGTCCGGGCATTTGCGGCGATTGATCCGCACCACCGACACCAGCGGAAAATCCTCTTTAGTGATCTGGATATAAGGATAGATCTTGCCGTCTTTGAGTTCTATATTGTATTTGGGCTGATGCGCCCTGACCAAGCTTGCCTCCAGGATCAAAGCTTCCGCTTCCGAGGCTGTTCCCATGATCGTGATATCACGGATCTGCTCTACCAACAAGTCGGTCTTAAGCGAACGGGTCTCTTTACGAAAATAGGATTCCACCCGGCGGCGCAGGTTCACGGCCTTGCCGATATAAATGATCTGGCCCGACGCATCTTTATACAGATAAACGCCGCTGGTTAGCGGGAGGTTCTTAACTTTTTGTTTAATTGCGTCCATAACATCCAGGTGTTGGCCATGCTGGCGATACTGCTGGCTAATGCGATGCCGCCGACTTTTAGCGGGAACATCAAAACAATATTAAGCACCACATTGATGACCAGACAAATGGCCGCGGATTTGACTGGGGTCTTGGTGTCATGCAACGCGTAAAAAGCAGATGCCAATATACGCGCCATGCCATAGAACGGCAAACCAATGGCACTAAAGAATAATACTTGGGCCGTGATCTGCGTTGAATGCGCATCAAACGCCCCCCGCTCAAACACCAATTTAATGATCCAATGCGCGCCAAGCAAAAAGATGATCGTAAAAACAACCAGCACCAGCATCAAATTGCGCAGGGCAAAAAGCACCGTGGTCTTGAATTTTTCCATATCACCGCTGGCCGCGATCTTGGACAATGCCGGCAGGCTGACGGACGTGGCCGCATAGCCAAAAACACCTAATGGGAATAAAATGATCCGGTTCGCGTAATATAAAGCCGCCACCCCGCCGTTGCCTACGATCAACGATAACGACGCACAGAACGTATCCACGATCATATTGACCTGATACACCCCGCTGCCCCATAACCGCGGCAACAACAACGACAAGATCTTCTTAGCGCCGTCATGTTTTAATGAATTGGGCCACCGCCAATTGATCCCCAATCGTCTAAGCGCCAGCCACTGCACCCCAAACTGCAGGACCCCTCCGACTAGAACACCAACGGAGAGCACATACGCCATGTCTTTCGAGAAAATACATGCCACCCAGACACTTAAGATCATGGCCACATTGAGCAAACACGGCCCAAAAGCAGGCGCGAAAAATGAACGCATGGCATATAAGATCCCTGTTTGGAAAGCGGTCAAAGCGATAAGAATCAGGTAGGGGAACATGATGCGGGTCAGATCCACCGTTAAATTATATTTGACCGCATCATGCGCGAATCCCGGGGCCATAACATGCACAATGAAGCCTGCAAAGATAATGCCTAACATGGTCAGCACACTTAATATGATCACTCCCCAGGCCATGACCACATTGATCAACTCCAGTAACGCTTCTTTAGAATTATTTTCCTGATATTGCACCACAACCGGCACAATGGCCGCATTAGCCGCCCCTTCCCCCACTAAGTCCCGCAATAAATTAGGGATACGCTGAGCTACCAAGAACGCTTCGGCCACTAATCCTGTCCCCAAAAAATGCGCCAACAGAACATCCCTGAAAAAACCCAGCACGCGGGAGCTTAACACTCCCACAGAGACAATGCTACCCTGTTTTAATAAGGTTTTGCTGGAATGGGCATGCGGTGATTTATCAGTTGACATAAAATAGGCTCTTTGCTATATTATCGCCCTGAACCACGTTGGGTTCAGGGCAAGCTCGAACACCCAACGTGCAGTGAACCCCACGTGGTTCACTGCTACAACATTAAAAAATTGGAGATTTTCAATGCCACAACGCCGTAATGCTATTAAAGAGACCCGTAAAGCCCACACCAGACGCATGCAAAATCTGGATATCAAGACCGATCTTAAAAAGACCTTGAAATCTTTTGTCGTTGCTGTGGAAGAAAAAAAAGCTGATTCAAAAGACCTTCTCAAAAAGCTTTATAAGAAATTTGATAAAGCTGCCAAGCGCAAAGTAATGCATAAAAAGACTGCCGCGCGTCGTAAATCCCGTTTCGCTAAAATGTTAGCGATGGACAAAAAAGCCGCTTAGTTCCACCACTACTTTTTCAACAGCATATTGAGGGTCGAGGCGGCTGCGTTTAATATTCACATCCGCCTCCTCCAATGCTTTTAAACCCAATTCGAAAGTCTTCGGCGCCAACCTGCGCCCGTCTTTACCCCAGAATGTTCCTAATCCCCCCAGGACCCTTAATGGATGATCGCCGCCCGCAAAAACATCACTCAAGGTATTCAACGCCTCTTTCTGACGGCCGGCAGTCATTAATCTAGTCACTTGAAATATATCCGCTTTTTTAGGTAGATCAAAGACCTGTGTGGTGCAAAGCGAAGTAATATCTTTTTGATCCCCTTTTAAAACAGCATCATTTGTTTCCAGGATCAGATCGATCGATCCGCCCGGATTCTTTAAGAAATCTATTAATGAAGCAATGTCCTGGTTCTTTAATTTGTGGATATTGTTGACGATGACCAAACGTTTGGGGTTAACGACCGGCAAGGTGATCAAAGCTTTCTTTAGAACATCAGTCTGTAGGCCTTGGGCATCTATGGTCTCCAAGTCGAACAGTAACGCATCAGGGGATTTAAAGACCGCCGACTTTATTTGAGAGATCTTCGCATCTTTGGCTTTAAGATCGGGGCCAAGCAATAAATAGACCATAATGGCTTACCAGTTTTCGAGGGTCCGCTCGACAATACGGCGGGATAGATCGGTCATAGCATCTTCTAAAGCGGCACTCTCGGACTTAGATTGCGGACCGCTTAAATAATACGTTGCTTCTCCGGCAAATGAATCCTCTTTCCATATCTCTTTATCGGTGGATGGGTCAACGAGGGCAATGTTAACGGTGATGCGTAAACGATATTCGGTGACGTTCTGGTCATTATTCACGCGCAATTCTTCGCGTTCAAATTTCGTCAATTCCCCTTTTAAAACCAGGTCCGTCTGACCATTGCGCTCTACTTTTAAATGACCGTCATTCTGAAAACGCTGCACAACGCTGTCATGCACTTTATTCTCAAGCAGCGGGATATATAATTCCCGCGTGCCTTCGTTCAAATAACCGATCTTATTCTTAAAAGATGTGATATTAATACTGCGATAATTGCTAGGCAGTAAGGAACCAGTGGTATACCCGCAGCCGCTGACGATCAAGACTAAGGCCAAAAGGATCTTTTTCACTTTAAATGCCCGCCGATGGCACGCAAACGTTTGAGGGCTTTAGCGCCCCACACCGTATCCGCGTGATAACTGACAATATTCTGATAATAGACCGCGGCTGATTTGTAATTCTTTTGTTTCTCATAAAATTGTGCGACTAAGTATGCGCTTTGGGCTTCCTTATCACGCAGCACAGCGATCTGCTGCTTGGCTTGCGGGGTCAATTCACTATCCGGATGGGATTTGACGAATTCTTTGAATTCATCTAAAGCGATGCTGGTGGTCTTTTGCTCATGTTGAATATTGCCCGCGCGATCCGTATCTGCCATAGCGATCTGGAATTTAGCAGCCTTCGCCCATTCCGTATTGGGGTAATCACCCAAAGTCTTTTCGAACTCATCGCGCGCTTCCTGGAAAAGTTCCCGTTCTTTTAAATAAAGACCGATCTTATATTGGGATTCTGCCGCGAACTTGCCATAAGGGGCATTCTTAATGACAGCGCGGAATATTTCAATGATGCGGTCATCTCCGCCGACAATGCTCTGCACCCACTTGCCCTTCTTATCTTTACCGCTCAAGAGCTGGTTGGCGATCTTAAACTGCAGTTCAACGATCTCCGCCGCGCGTTCACTAAAGGGATATTTATCAATAACGATCTGATAGGCCTTATACGCTTCATAAGGTTTGTTCTGCGCCTCTAATATCAGACCGGTATAATATTGCGCTTCCGGCGCTTCTTTGGCGCGGGGATAATTCTTGACCAACTTTTTTAATTCCGCCAAAGCCTGGGGATATTTCTTGCCGTCCATAAAGGCCAAAGCGTATTCTAATTGCTCGCGCGGGGTTGACTTGACCGCCATTTTAGGATTGATGAACTTCCCTGTCTGCGGCGTCCATATCCAAACGGCATGGCTTAAATTGGGAAAAAGAAAGATGAAGAATAGTGCTGCGCTGAATATTTTATGGTGTGATTTCATTGGGTCAATTTAACATAGTTTAAATAGGTTGTCAATTCAGCCCTTCGACTTTGCTCAGGGTTTCCCCTCGGCAATTGAATCCCATCCCCATCGAGAATTTACTTATGTACCCCGCGGGTGATGATCGCCGCGGTCTTGGCCGGGAGGAAGGCTTTGATGCGTATGCCTTTGGCTAGGAATTTGACCTCTTCCACCTGGCCGTTGGAATGTGCCAAGTTGACCAAGTCCATGCGACCTGGCGGCACCACCACATCGATGGCCACGCTGCCGGCGGTCAAATGTTCTTCGACCAATAACAATAAAGAATGAATATTCTCGCCTTTGGCGGCACTGATACCGATGAATTCTTGCTTATCCTTGTCGAATTCTTTATACCGATCACGGTCTTCACAAAGATCGATCTTATTAAGCACTAAAATGGTCGGTTTATCCCTCACCTTTAATTCTTCCAGCACCGCATTGACCGACGCGTAAAGATTGCGGAAATTGGGATTACTGATATCTAAAACATGCAACAGCAGGTCGGCATGGGACACTTCTTCCAACGTTGCCTTAAACGCTTCGATCAAACCATGCGGCAGATCATGCATGAATCCGACCGTATCGGAAAAAACCACCTTATGATGATTAGGCAGATCGCATTGTCGAGAAAGGGAATCCAGTGTGGTAAAAAGACCGTTGTGGGTCTTGGTGCCGGCACTTGTTAAGGCATTGAGCAACGTGCTTTTGCCCGCATTCGTGTAACCAACCAAAGCCACGGTCGGGATCTCATGTTCGTGTCGTTTCTTGCGTTTGACCTCACGGCTAAGTGTTATTTCTTTGAGGTCTTTCTTTAATTTAGCGACCCGCGCACTGATACGACGGCGGTCAACTTCCAATTTTGTCTCCCCCGGACCCGAGGTACCGATCCCCCCGCCTAATCGCGAAAGTTGATCATTACTACCGACCAATCGCGGCAATAAGTATGATAATTGCGCCAACTCCACCTGCATTTTCCCCTCAAGCGACGTGGCATTCTTAGCAAAAATATCCAGGATCACCTGCGTGCGGTCCAACGTCTTAACGCCAAAATCTTCTTCCAAATTGCGCTGCTGGCTGCCCTTGAGATCCGCCGACACCACCACCGCATCAATGTCCCCCTGCTTACAACGCAAAGCGATTGCTTCGACCTTGCCTTTAGTGAGCAAATGCGACGGAGTCGGCGGTAAAGCCTTGCAAAAGATGGTCTGCACCACTTCTCCGCCGCAAGAATGAATAAGCTCCCGCATTTCATTGTCCTCATCTTCCGAAGTCCAAGGACTGCGGTTGCTTAACTGCACTATGCACAACAGGATCTTTTCTCTCATAAAATTCTTTCCACGATATGCTCCATGCTTTCCCCATCTATATCGATCCATTCGATACGCTTATCCCGCCTAAACCACGTTAACTGCCTTTTGACATAATGGCGGGTGTTGAGTTTCATCAGATATTTGGCGCGCTCCAGGTCATATTCTCCGTTCAAATACCCTTGCACTTCCGGGATGCCGATGACGGTCTTGGCGGTGCGGCTAAGGGGTAATGCGCACACACTCCTTGCCTCCTCAACCAATCCTTGCGCGAACATCCGGTCAATGCGCTCCTCGGCCATCGCGTAGAGAACAGACCGTTCGCGGTAAAGGCCTACAATAGTTATAGCATACTTTCCCCACAACCCCGTGCGATTTTGCTGAAGCTCTGAGATCGGTCGACCAGCTACTTGAAAGACTTCCAGAGCCCTGACCAAACGCCTGAGATCATGCGGATGTATTTTGCCGGCGGCTTGAGGGTCTTTGGCTGCTAATTCTTGATGCAATTTTAGAGGCTCTTGCAGTAATAATCTCTCCCGCAGCGCTTCATCTTTATATACCGCGTCAAATATGCCATCCAACAAAACGCTCACATACATGCCGCTGCCGCCAACCACGATCGGAACTTTGTCTTCCTTCAATACCGTCTCAATGGCAATATTCGCCGCTTTGGCATATTGTGCCACATTATATTCCTCCGTGACACTGGCTGCATCCACCATAAAATGCGGAACCGTAGCTCGCGCCTCATGGGAAGGCTTATCACACGCGATATTCACCTCACGGTAAACCTGCATGGCATCACACGAAACAATGGCGCCGTTAAATTTCCGGGCCAACGCCAGACCAAGGGCTGATTTGCCGACTCCGGTAGGGCCTACGATAAAAATGATACGCTGTTGCATCAAGGGTAAATGAGGGAAGGATATCCCTGATGAGATAATTGTGATTGCACCGTCTGAGCCTGGTCAAGGGCGGTCATCTGCCCGACACGCACCCGATAGAATTTCTTGCCGTCCGGCGATATTGTCTCCACGATATAGGCATATTGGGCTTTCGCTTTTAGATCGTCGACTAAATGCATGGCTTTGTCTTTATCCAGGAACGCGCCTACCTGTACGGCAAAGAATTCCTTCTCTTCAAGCAAACCTTTTGCAATGGGCGCTTCAAAACTTTGCGGGAACTCTTTAATGATCTTATTTAAGAAAGATTTGGCCTCTTCCCATTTCATTAATTTTAGATTTATTCTTGCGATCTTCAAATAGATCAGACTTTTTGAACCAGAATTCGGATACCGGCTTAATAGTTTCTTGCCCTCTTTTAAGGCATCACTATAAAAACCTTCCATATAAAGGCCTTCGATCAATCCCAAGGAGGCTTTTTCATAAAGCTCAAGGTTCAACGCCATGCTCATGGCGATCAGGAAAGTTTTACGGGCCTCCGCATATTTCCCCAAACGCAGCTGGCATAGACCCAGATAATATTCCGCGTTGACGCGGGTCTTTTGATCCGCGGTCTGTTTCAAGAGAGATGAAGCCATATCCCGACCTCCCGCGTAATCTTTATTCATCACCGCGGCTTCTACATCAGCAAGCGATGAAGCCTGTGCCGATATTGGAAGCAATGCCATTAATAAAAAAATAATGAAGCGCATAATTTTATCCTTTTAAGGCTCCGTTTAGGTCCGCGATCAAGTCTTCCGCGCCTTCGATGCCCAGAGATACACGCACCGTCTCCTTGGTAATGCCCGATTTGATCAAACCCGCTTCGCCCATCGACGCGTGGCTCATGAACCATGGCGCTTCCGTCAATGATTCCACCCCGCCTAAAGATTCCGCTAAGGCAAAATATTTTAATTTCTTAAAGAATTTATTCAGCGGCACTTTCTTGGTATTGAGCTCGAACGCCAGCATGCCGCCAAAACCCTTCATCTGTTTCTTGATCAGGTCTTGCTGCGGATGGCTCTTTAAGCCCGGATAATACACCTTCTTCACATTGGCATGGCTCTCCAGGAAATGAGCTACTTTCAACGCATTCTCCTGATGCACTTCCATGCGCGGCACCAAGGTCTTGACGCCTCGCAATACCAGCCACGCATCATAGGGCGCCTGCGAAACGCCCAAGGCATTGACCAAATACCGCCCGCGTTCCTGCAATTCCTTGGTGGAATAAATGATCGCTCCGCCGACGACATCGCTATGACCGTTGATATATTTGGTGGTCGAATGCACCACGATATCGACGCCAAATTCAAAGGGCTTCTGAAAATACGGCGATAGGAACGTATTGTCCGCGACCGTCAGGATCTTACGCTTCTTCGCAATATCAACGATGGCGGCAATATCAATGATGTTAAGCAGCGGATTCGAGGGGGTCTCGATCCAGATCATCTTGGTCTTCGCCGTCACGCTCTTCTTGACCAGATTCAGATCGCGCATATTGATAAAAGAGAAGTTAAAACCCATCGGCCGCAGCACCGCATTAAAAAGGCGATAGGTGCCGCCATAAATATCATCCCCGGCCACGATGTGATCGCCCGGCTTTAAGAAAAATAATACCGCCGTGATGGCCGCCATCCCCGTCGCGGTCACCGAACAATTGACCCCGCCCTCTAAAGCCGCGATGTTATTTTCCAATGCCGCGCGCGTCGGATTGCCGCTGCGGGTATAGTCATAACCCTTATTCTTTCCGATCTCATCGAAATAGAAAGTCGATGTCGGATAAAGCGGGGTAATGACCGAATTGAATGTTGTATCGATATTAACGCCTGTATGCACAGACTGTGTGCGGATATTCATACGTGCTCCCTGAATGCGATTAAATTATTGTGAGATGTAATTCTAGCACAACTGCGGAAAATGCCAATTATTTTGCTAACATGACTTCGGCGATGCGGATATTCGTACTTTCATTGACCTCATCTATCTCGGACAAGCTCTTATTAAGGGCGGTATATTTTCTAGGACGAGCAATGCCGGCATAAGCTTTCTTGAAAACATGCTCATAGATTGGCAATGAATATTCACCGGTGACGTCCATGCCAACAATATTCTTATTCTTAGCGATGGCCTTGATAATATCAAGCACCATGTCCAGGCGCATGCGTCCTTCTTCCCAATTCGTTAAGCTCTCTTGTTTCTTCAGGCAGCTTTTGTCGAAACTAATATACACATCTTCCGTGTAAATATTGGGAATGATCTTGGGGATCAGCGGCATTGGATAATGGCCATAAAGTTTCAAACGGCCACCCTTGACGGAACGTAAATTTCCCGCGATCTTCCATGGCGCGCGCATGGCAGCTTTGCCGACGCCAAATTCGAATATATTGATGATATTCACCTTCTCGACCTGACGGCTGACCCAGGAATTACACGCGACCTTCGGCCAAAGCACGTTCCAATCCGGACGATGGTCAAATACAATGACCGTGATAGGTTGAAGAAATTGCTTTAAAAGAATGCTCGAAACATGATGATAGTCACTGCTGCCAATGAAGGTCAGGGCATTGTACTGAGATGGCTTCAGGGAAGCGCCAATCTCGCTGGCAATGTTATCCATTGCCCATAACCGCGCCGAGCGGTTCAA
>JANNCL010000088.1:0-7287 GCA_031386565.1 Candidatus Omnitrophota bacterium | reverse complement strand
TCGCCATAACCCGGAGCCTTAACCGCAGCGCAATGTAATGTGCCGCGCATTTTGTTAACGACCAATGTGGCCAATGCTTCGCCTTCGACTTCTTCGCAGACGATGATCAATGGACGTCCGCCTTTAGCGACTTTTTCCAAGATCGGCAAAACATCTTTGATCGAAGAAATTTTCTTTTCATATAACAGGATATAAGGATCTTCTAATTCACAGATCATTTTCTCCATATCGGTTGAGAAATATGGGGATAAATAACCCTGATCGAATTGCATACCTTCGACGATCTTAAGTTCCGTATTGAAGGTCTTGCTTTCTTCGACGGTGATAACGCCGTCCTTACCGACCGCTTCGAACGCTTCCGCGATCTTTTTACCGATCACGTTATCATTGTTCGCCGCGATACTGGCAACCTGCTCGACTTCTTTGGAATTCTTCAGATCGATCTTCTTGGCATTCTTTTCAATGCGGGCAACAATGCGATCGACAGAAAGATCGATACCACGCTTTAATGCCATAGGATTGGCACCGGCAGTAACGTTCTTTAAACCTTCTTTGTAAATAGCTTCCGCTAAAACAGTTGCGGTGGTCGTACCATCACCGGCGATATCAGAGGTCTTTTCTGCAACTTCCTTGACCATTTGGGCGCCCATATTCTCGAATGGATCTTCCAATTCGATCTCTTTGGCTACCGACACACCGTCTTTGGTGATCGTCGGAGATCCGAATTTCTTATCAATGACCACATTACGGCCTTTAGGACCTAAGGTGACCTTGACGGCGCGGGCTAATTGTTCAACACCACGCAAAATTTTGCGGCGTGCTTCATCATCAAATATTAATTGCTTTCCTGCCATATGCATGCTCCTTTTGATATTGGGACGGTTTGGAACCGTCCCCTACAGATTATAATTTATTATTTTACGATGGCTAAAATGTCTTCTTCTTTCATGATCAACAGCTCTTCACCTTCGGTCGTGGTGATCTCGGTGCCGCTGTATTTGCCATAAAGCACGCGGTCGCCCACCTTGACTTCTAAGGGGATCAATTGACCATTTTCTTTCACCCGGCCTTTGCCAACAGCAACCACTTTGGCTTCTTGAGGCTTTTCTTTGGCTGTTTCAGGTAGCAAAATGCCGCCTTTTGTCACTTCTTTTGCTTCTAATACTTTGACCACGATGCGGTCGGCTAACGGTTGAATTGCCATATACTTACCCTCCGATTGATATGGTTGTTTCTAAAAAATATATTTGTGATTAGCACTAGAAATCACGGAGTGCTAATATAGCAAATCAATTTTGTTTGTCAAGAATTTTTTTAGCACTCACTCACCAACAGTGCCATTCCCTTATGAACAAGTCCGTCGTCGATGATGCGGATCTTCGAGGAAACAAAACGTTTCATCAAATGCGTGTGCCCGCCGGTCATGACGACCTTTGGGTGCGCCTTGATCTGCGCTGAGATAAGCTCAATAAAACCCTGACATAATGAACCATAGCCATAAAATAAACCGCTTAAAATACTTTCTTGCGTCGTGCGGCCAATGACTGTTTTAGGCGCCTTAATGTCTATTTTAGGGAGCAAGGCTGTCTTTAAAAATAAAGATTCGGCAGAAAGACGTATCCCGGGAACAATAACTCCGCCTAAATACTCTTTTTTGGTAGACACCACATCAAAAGTGATCGCAGTCCCAAGATCAATGACAATGACCGGATAACCATATAATTTCATTGCCGCATAGGCCCCAACCAATCGGTCTTGACCAACCTGTTTAGGATCCTTATACCGATTTAAGAGAGGAACGTTAATATGCTCACCAACCACCTTAGCCGTTAATTTTAGCGATTGATACGACTCCCTCTCCACAATTAACGTTTTCTTAGGAACAACGCTGGATATTACAACCCCTTCTATTTTCCCATGCTTCTTAGAGATCCGAGCAAACAGACTTTTTAATTCAAGCTTTAATACCCCCACCGACAGATCTGTATCCAAACGGGAAAGCGATAGAACTTTCATTCGCTTCATTACCGCGACCGCGATCGTAGTATTCCCTATATCAATGGTAATGATCATAAGCCTTTTATCTTTGAACGGATAATATCAAAATTGCGTTGCGAGGACACCAAATAATAGTCGTTTAATTCCCAATGTTTTTTACCCCCGGCAAAGAGAGACGCATCAATGCGGTCAAATAGTTTGCCATCACTCACCCGACGAAAATCCATCCCCGCCGCTTTCATGATCGGCCAGCTGCCGGCAAAATCCCATAAACTGGATTTTAAGAAACATCCCATGCCCCGCCCGATAGCCGGCCAGCATAAATTAACCACCGCGCAAGCATGGATCATGATATGAAAATCTTTATCCGACCAGTTGTACTTGCGGAAAAATGTGTCATTGCAAAAAAACAAAGATTGAGGTGATACGTGTTCATCGATAGGCACGATCAGGGTCTTTTGGGCCTGATCGGAGAACGCGTCCTTAACAAAATAAGCATATTTCCCGTCGCTAAAGAACAATTCATTGAGCACCGGAAAATAAACCACCCCCAGCCAGGGCTTTAGGTCTTTGAGCACCCCCAGCGATACCCCGAAGGTCGGCATGCGATTGGCATACAGCCGCGTACCGTCGATCGGGTCCACCGACCACACATAGGTGGCCTGCTCCAACAAGCACTGATCCAGATAACTTGCAACCTTAGGATCTTCTTCGTCGATCAGAATATGTTCTTTACCGTCGATAATATCAACAAGCATCATCTTGCACAAACCCGATATTTCTTTGTCCGCTTTCGTGATCACCGTCTGATCAGGCTTTAAACCAGGATCGCTATCATCACGATAACGCAGCGCGATCTCTCCCGCCTTCTGTACAAAATCAAACATCCTGTTCAAATATGTTTCAGCGCTCATTGGCGGGTTCCTTGATCATCAAGATCGGGATACAGGTTGCATGCCGCAATTGATCCGCGACACTGCCTAGAATAACATCTTTCACAAACCCATGCCCATGGGTCGCCATGGCAATAAGATCACATTGCTCTTTCTGGGCAAAGGTCAATATTGCATCCGCTGGCTCTTCACCCTGCAACAATACGGCCGCAACATTGATATGCTGACTCTTCATCGACTCAGAAACCTCTTTCAAATACTTTTGATCATCAGTTATTTCTTGCGAATCTGCCAAATTCAACTGATCCTGCAAACGCGCGCCAAAACCATCGGCCACATGCACCACATATACTTGCGCACCGGTCAGCTTGATCAAAGGAATGATATGACCCAGAATAACCTTATCAGTTGGTGAATTATCCAGAAGGATCAGCATTCTTTTATACATGTCATCTCCCCAACCACATTTTAACGGTTTGGAATAATAAATATGAATTTAAACAAACAATAATAACGGTAATGACCCATGCCGTCAATTGTAACCATCGAGGATTTACAAACTGCCCCATTTTTAACTTGCTGCTCGTAAACAGAACCAAGGGGATCACCGCAAAACTTAATTGTAACGATAAGATCACTTGGCTTAATATCAACAAACTTCCAACACCTTTTTCCCCATAGAGCGCGGCAACGATCACCGCAGGAACGATCGCAACCAAACGGGTCAGAAGCCTCCGCATCCACGGCCTTAAACGGATATTCAAAAATCCCTCCATCACAATCTGCCCTGCTAAAGTTCCTGTCAACGTTGAATTCTGACCTGATGCTAAAAGAGCCACCGCAAATAATGTACTGGCCATGGTCGCCCCCAAGACCGGCGTTAATAGCTTAAAGGCATCATGAATATCGGCCACATTGGCATGTTGTGTCCCGTGAAACGAAGCAGCACTTAGGATAAGGATGGCCGCGTTGATGAAGAACGCACATAACAATGCAATGGTCGAATCAATGGTCGCGAAATGAATTGCCATCTTCTTCCCAGCTTCATTGCGATCATATGCCCTGGTTTGAACGATGCTGGAATGCAAATACAGATTATGCGGCATGACCGTTGCGCCCAGAATCCCTATAGCAATATACAACATCGAGGGATTAGTTACGATCTCTGGTTTGGGGATCAACCCTGCCATGATCCCTGCCATCGATGGATGCGCTACCAACATCTCATAGGCAAAACAGCCCCCAATGACCACGATCAACCCTGCAACTATGCATTCTAATATGCGAAAACCCTTATTTTGCAAATAGAGGATAATGAAAACATCCAACGCTGTTATCATGATGCCTACAACCAACGGGATACCAAATAAAAGATTTAGAGCAATGGCAGAACCGATCACCTCCGCCAGGTCACAGGCAGCAATGGCAACCTCACACAATAACCACAAACAAAACGATACTGGCCTACTATAATGATCCCGGCATGCTTGAGCTAAGTCACGGCCTGTGACAATGCCTAACTTCAGGGCCAGATGCTGTAACAAAATGGCCATAAAGTTTGAAATAAGAATAACTGAAAGCAGTGCATACCCGAACTGGGCCCCACCCGCAAGATCCGTCGCCCAATTGCCCGGATCCATATAACCAACCGCCACCATCAGCCCCGGCCCCCCAAAAGCCAACATCTTTTTCCAAGGACTAGCCGTCAACGAGACTGGAATTGAAGCATGAACCTCCTGTAAACTTGGTACGCCAACATCTTGACGCCATGCTTTTTTCATAACTCCTCCTGACAATCTTTACATACACCATAAAAATGCATTTCATGACCCAAGATCCTAAAACCCATTTTTGCTAAGATGGGGCGATACCGCACATCTTCACCTTTATCCTTAAACTCAAAAAGCTGGTGACAATGAATGCAACGCGCGTGATGATGCGGGATCTCATCATAAACATGTTCAAAGACTTGATGTTTCTCCCCAAAAGCGGTTCCCCTTACAACGCCCGCCTCCATCATTTCATGCAGTGACCTATAAACAGTAGCTCTTGATATCTTGGGTTTATGCAGGACACACAATTTGACGATATCTTCTGCCGTAAAATGACCGTGGGTTTCCATCGCCGCTTTAAACACGCCCGCCCTGCCACGGGTTAAAATAAAACCCGCGTTCTTCAGATAAACTTCATACCGATATTGTTCCTGCTGGATACCCGCACTTTTCATATGAGACACTGTATCATAATAAAAACAAAATAACAATCATATGCACAGCACATGATCAATGAATATTATTCATTCCACTTAATGGAACACCCCATGGAAGGATTCTGCTTAGGATCAATGGCACGTCCGGCAGCCATATTATTCATCGCTTCTTTTAATTCTTCCCGGCTGACCGTGTTCTCATCTTTCCAATTGTCATCGATGCGGCCGTGGTAAACAAGTTTCTTGTTCTTGTCGAACAAATAAATATCCGGCGTGCATTGCGCCTTGAACGCATCTGCCACTTTTTGCGAAGCATCAACTAAATAAGGGAATTCAATGCCGAGCTCTTTGATCTTAACGATCATCTGGTCAGGTGCGTCGTCAGGAAATTTGGGATTGATATTTGGATTGATCGCCACCGTATTGACCCTCATGCCTTTTCCGTAATTCGCCAAACGTACAACGCGTGGCCAAACCGCCATTGCGTAAGGGCAATGATTGCAGGTAAAAACCAGTAATAATCCCCGTTCGCCAAAAAGAGCATCAGAGGTAAATGATTTCCCAAACGGATCTTGCAGTTCAAATTGCGGGATCACGGTTCCTAGCGGAATCTTGATCGATTCTAGTAAAGCCATTGATGCCTCCTATGACACATGTGTTTTTCCTTGATAATTCCAATAAACCAAGTATAAATAAACCATATGAAAAATCAACTACTCATTCTGCAATACGAGATCGGGCCGATCAATAATTTTCTTTACCTGTTAGGTGATCCCAGTACCAAAGAAATGGCTTTGGTTGACCCTGCCTGGGATGTGCCATTTTTATTAGGCGAAGCCAAAAAACTTGACTACACCATCACCAGCATTTTTCTAACCCACGCCCATCCCGATCATGTTAATGGGCTGTCTGACGTGTTAGAATACCGCGATATGCCTGTCTATATTTCTAAACATGAAGCACCATTCCTGACTAAGGATCTTAAGAATCTGATCCCTATCGAAAACCATGCGAAATTGACGGTCGGCAATATCATTTTTGACGTACTACATACACCAGGGCACACGCCGGGATGCCAATGCTTTTTAACCCAGGGCAAATTGATCAGCGGCGACACATTGTTTATTGACGGCTGCGGCCGATGTGATCTGCCTGGCAGCGACCCAAGGGTCATGTATCAAAGCTTATCCGGTGTGATCGCCAAACTCCCCAAAGATACGATCGTTTTTCCCGGCCATAATTACGGCCCCACCCCGACCGACACGATCGGACACCAAATAAGAACAAACTATTATCTGAACAGCACATCCATGGAAGAATTCCTAACGGAAAGAATGGGACTATAAGATCATTTGATCGTCTTGAACGTCTTGATCATATATTCCACCAACGGCAGGTATTTAGAATAGTTCTCGGTGCGGGCCATATACGTCAATATATAAGCTTTTTCTGCGTCCCTGATCGTCCAGACGGTCATAATCTTAACAGCATCCGGCTTCTCAACAGAAAAAATGACCATCCATCCGCGGCGTTCCCCGAATAAGATAGGAACACTTTGGTCGACCTTCAAATTATTGAATACTGCTTTCATTTGCGCTTCAACGGTATTCGTTAAGTCACGAATCGTGGCGATATTCGCCGGCAGGGGTTGAACGGTGATATTGACCGTTTCACGAAAACCTTCTTCCCCCCGATGATAAGGCCTATACACCGCAAAAGCACCACCTCCAGGTTGAGGATGTACGGCATATTGCCATTCCCGGGGAAATCTAATGGTAAATTTATACATATCATCGCGGTATCGATGGAATTGCCCGATGAAGGATAAATACCAGAGAACCACTATTAATATCCCGCACCCTACGGTGATAGCGATCCAAAACAATATTTTCTTTTTTTTTGCCGCTTCCATATGACTAATTATAAAAATTCTTTCCTTCTTTTCTTAAGGTTTGTAAATAAGCGCTCGGTTTAAAGCGGCCATCCTTGAACTTCGCCTCGAAAACCTCCATGGTCTTAACAACTTCACTGATCCCGATACTGTCCGCATAACGCAGCAATCCGCCCCTAAACGGCGGAAAACCCGTCCCCATGATCATGCCCACATCCACTGTATCCGCGCTGTCAACAATGCCTTCTTGGAGTATCATGGAGGCTTCATTGATCATGATGTACATCATGCGGTCA